>JAKSAU010000931.1 GCA_022361535.1 Desulfobacterales bacterium | reverse complement strand
ATCTCGTACTCAAGATCCTCAGCCTCTTGTATGCGTTCTAGTTTTTCCCGGTCCAATTCCCGGATTCGATTCAATGCTGACTTGCACAAGGTCTTATTTTTACAATCCTTTTGCAGGTTTGCTTCTCTTTTCTTAATTTCCTTGTTAATTCTATCAATATCTTGTTCCACGGTTTCCAAGATATTTTTATAGGATTCTATCTCACGTGTCTTTAAGTAGATCTGCCGGCCTGCTTCATATCCATTTCTGAATTCCCCAGCCAATTTTTCAGGACAAACCGTTGGAAAAGTTCTGCCTTTCCGGCCCAAGTCATACCCTTTTACAGGAGTACAGTAAAATGTAAGCCCCTTTGACCTTCCATTGGAATAGGCTTCCATATCCGGTTTTACACCATATTTGGCACAGGCCTTTCTGTGTTTGCCGATCCTGTCCAGTTCATAACCTTTAAGCCCGTCTTCATATCCGAACTGGACCCAATCTGCTGTAAGACACTCTTCTTTTTTCAAAGTGGCACAGCCGCTCATAAGAAGGCAGATCAGTAGCACTGAAACAGTAATACAATAATATTTAGGCGCGAATACGATTCGGGTCTTATTGGCAAGTAACAATTGTTTTCTTATAGCCAATGAATTGTACACATAGGATTTTGAGGTAAGCATCATAGGTATCGAGCCTTAAATTCTCAGTTTTTCGTTGGGTCATCATTCTGACGGGACCATACACGATAGCTATTTCCAGTGCAAGTTTGAAAAGGCATTCCAGTACATCAAAAATCAGGTGTATACACTGTGGGGATCGAAATAAAAACCATTGACAACAAAGGGCCTTAACAGTATCTGTTATAAGCTTTAGACACAAAGTCTTATTTAGACATTTTTATTAGACGGAAGAATCTATGCCAGATCCCCTTGCCAGATACAAACCCATTGCAGATGCCGTGGCCCAATTATTTCATCCCAATGTGGAAGTGGTCATCCATGATATTAGAACCGATTCGGTTTATCATATTGCCAATCCGGTATCCAAAAGAAAACCCGGTGACATATCTCTTCTCGAACTTGAGAGCCGTGATCTTGAGACAGGGGAAAACGTGATAGGTCCCTATGAGAAAGCAGGAGAAAAAGGCCAGCGGGTCCGGGCTGTGACAACGGTGCTCAGGGATGATGATGAAAGTGCTGTCGGACTTATGTGTATCAACCTGGATTATTCCCTGTATGAGCCTGCCCTGACTCTGCTTGAAAGCCTGATTCGTCCCCCAAGTGAAGACGCGCCCCCTGAAATTCTTTTCCAAAATGACTGGCGCGACAGAATCCGGCTTGAAATCAGGTCTTTTCTGGAAACAAACAAACTGAGCCTGGACAAAATTACCCCTGAGAACCGGCGAGAAATGATGGCACAGCTTGATCAAAAAGGTCTTTTCTTTGCCAAAAAATCCATCGAGCAAATCGCTGGGATATTGGGAATATCCAGGGCCACCGCATATAACGACCTGAGTGCCGCAAGAAAATCAAACAAAATATGAACAGGACAACGGAGGCATATATGAGCAAGATCTATACACTGGAGCAGATTAAGGATGTCATGGACAAGATTGAGTTATCCGAACCAATAGCCAAAGGATTTGTTGCCTATTCAAATGGAGAAGTGGTGGTTCCGCCTGTGGGAGAATTAACATTTACAGATCCGCCCGGTGATACCCATATCAAATACGGATATATCAAGGGGGACGAGACGTATGTCATCAAAATTGCGTCCGGGTTTTATAACAATCCAAAACTGGGATTGTCTTCCAGTTCAGGTCTCATGTTGGTCTTCTCCCAA
Source organism: Desulfobacterales bacterium (assembly GCA_022361535.1). Next base: position 546 of record JAKSAU010000931.1, on the reverse strand, counting down.
AAGACAGGGGAACTGCAAACCGTTCTACTGGATGAGGGCTATTTAACAAATGTCAGGACTGCCGTAGCCGGCCAGATTTGCGCAAAGTACCTGGCACCGGAAAATGTCACATCCATAGGTGTATTGGGAACTGGAATCCAGGCAGGAATGCAGGTGGAATACTTGGCACCTGTTACCCAGTGCAAACAGGTCTTTGTTTGGGGAAGAACACCGTCAAATGCAGAAAACTATAAAGAAGAAATGACGGCAAAAGGATACAACGTTACTGTTGCGGACAGCCCGGCACAGGTGGCCCAAAAGTGTAATCTAATCGTCACAACCACGCCCTCCACCACCCCGCTTTTATCCATAGATGATATCCTGCCAGGGACACATATCACTGCCATGGGGTCAGACACCCCCGGTAAACGGGAACTTGCCTCAAGTATCCTTGAAAAAGCTGACATCATTATTGCCGACAGCATTTCCCAGTGCCGGGAGCGGGGTGAAATTGCAAAAGCGTTGATTGAAGGAATGCTGGATGAACAGCGTATTCTTGAATTGGGT
>JAKSAU010001096.1 GCA_022361535.1 Desulfobacterales bacterium | reverse complement strand
GCAAAGGCTATCCCGACATATTTTAAAATGGTCTGGCAAACAGGAATATTACCTTTATTTACTATTATAACTGATAAAAATGCCGGGCTGGTAAAAACAGTAAATTTCACGAGCCAGGTTATAACCGCAATTAGTTTTGTGTTTGGAGCCGGCTATAGCTTCTATAAACGTCAATGGTTTATTTTGGGGCTTTTAATTTTTCTGATCCCTTATTCGGTAATCCATGTTGCCTACTATATGATTCCGAGGTATATCTCTACCATCACCTGGATTATTATCCTTATAAGTTTTTACGGACTTCAAAACTTCTGGTCTCTATTAAATAATATCAACCGGATTCCAGCGTTTGCTGTTATATTACTCCAGGTAATAACAGGTATCTCAGCTATTTTCTGGCTTTTTAGTTTATTTCCCCATATTCCAAAATACAATAAATTCAGCCCATCATCCTCACAAATGTATATTGCAGGTGGTATCGCGGCGCTGGCAATTTTTATCGGTCATATGATAATAAATAAAAGAAAAGATACCTGGCAAATGTGCATGGTTTCGATCTGGGTGATAATGATGATTGTCTCTAACCATTTTTCAGTGGCTACAACAGTACGAGACGGTCAGCGAGATGCCGAGTTTCGTGATCTTGCTTACTGGTACAACAACAACGCCGAGCCGGGTGAAAAAATGGCAACAACCATGTCAAATATACTCAGTCTCTTTTCGCCGGAAAATAGAACCAGCTTTGTTCATATCGGCGGAATAAAACCCAAGCAGGCTGAAAAAGCTGATGATCCGATGGAATTTGTTAAACAATGCTATGAGCGAAATATTACTTATGTAGCATGGGACTCTCGATTGGGTTTTAGCAGAGGAACTAAATATTATAATCTCTGGGGATTAGAAAAATGCCTGTTTCTTTACCAGCCAAAAGATAATGGTCCTTTTACTTATATAACCCAGATAAAAAATCAGTTTTACCCGAAAAGATTTATCAATATTTTTGAGCTAAGAGATCGGAGTACGAACCAAAGGGAAAAATAGTTAGCAGTAGCCAGTTAGCGGGAAGAAAAGACATATGGATAAGGTATAAGGGGAGGTGCTCCCTTACGCTCGATTTATTTTAACGCAAAAACGCCAAAAGGGGCAAAGCCACAAACGAGTTAAAAGCTAATAAATACGAGTTGTGTGTCGCTTACGGTGTCTTGTTTAAAATCAAAAGAATTATTAATTAAATCACAAAACCTATTTTTCCATTTTATTCTGTTTATTTATGAGCATAAGATTTCTAATGTAAACTATATTATTGAAAAGATGCCCAAAAATAAAAACCAAATCTTTTCTTCCAAGTGAATAGATTAACAAGCCGGTACTTCCCATCACACTTAGATACCAAAAAGAAACGGGAACAATACTTTTTTTATGCTTTTCTGATACCAGCCACTGAACCAGAAAGCGACAGAAGAAACAAGTTTGTGCAACAGCACCTAAAATCAACCATGCGTCAATATTTTCAATTAACTCTTTTAAGTATTGTTCCATAATGTTTTGTCTCGCAGGGTATTGCTACCTTGTCCTTAACAATGTTATTTTAAGGTGTCGCTAATGCGACTAAAGTTTTATTACAGCCTAAAACGGTTGTAATACTTATTCTTCTCTTTCGATCTCTTTAGTTTCGTAGATGAAATTTCTTGATTGCATCCATCTGATAGCAAAGCAATCGACGAATGCTTTGAAAATTCTGTTCCATACGCCATACTTGGCGACACCAGCAGTTCGGGGACGATGGTTTACGGGAATTTCTTTAACTGAATAGCCCTGCATTTTTATGAGAGTTGGCAGAAACCGGTGCATACCGGTG
>JAKSAU010000944.1 GCA_022361535.1 Desulfobacterales bacterium | reverse complement strand
TTTTCAGATCTGGATACAGCCAGCCGGATATGGAATCTGGCAGCTGGTTTGACACAGCCCATATTCCAGGGCGGTCGTCTTAAAGACGAGGCTATGGCGAAAGAAGCCCAGGCTGAAGCTGCGGTCTGGGATCTTGCTCAAGCTGTTTTGGCAGCCATGAAAGAAGTGGAAGATGCCATGGACAATGAAACAGCTTTGGCATTTCAGGAGGCTGCATTGACTGATGCTGTCCTTGAGGCTGTCAAAACATCTGAATATTTTTTGACCAGGTACCGCAGCGGTTTGGACAATATCCAAACTCTGCTCATAGCCAGGGAGCAGGAAATGAACATTAAAACCAGTCTTACCGACATTAAAGCTGCCCGTATGACCAACCGAATTGACATGGCCCTGGCCCTTGGCCTGGGTGTATGAAAACCGAAAGAAGATTACGATCCATGAAACAAAGAGCCAAACATCTTCTAATGAAAACCCTGGTTTTCCTAACCATGGTTATTGTCTGCATAAGCATATCCCTTTTTTATTTCTCCTCAGGCCAGACAACCGGGGCTGATCTGTCGGCTGAGGGGGGCGGTACAGAATTGTTGCCCGTCAATGAAAAATTTGAGGCCAGAGGCGTGCCTGTGACAGTTATTGATGTTACCCCAAACGCATATCCATCGCGGGTAAAGGTTTACGGGCAAACCAAATCCTTGTGGCATACCACGGTCCGGTCCCAGGTGACCGGTCGTGTGGAACGTGTTTTTAACATATTCAGGAAAGGACATATTGTAGGCCGGGGGGATGTTCTGGTTAATATCAATGACAGCCGGTACAAGGCAGGTTTCGCTCATGCAGATCAGGCCCTTTCCCTGGCAAAGTTGGAATTACTCAAAGAAAAGCAGGAAGTAAGGCAGGCGTCTGCAAATTGGAAATCATCAGGCCTTAAAGGTGAGCCAGGCTCTCCATTAGTCTTAAGGACCCCTCAACTGGAGTTGGCCAAAAAATCTCTTGCTACAGCCCAGGCCGACCTGTCGTCGGCTGTTGTGGATCTCGATTTTTGTAAAATTACTGCACCGTTTAAGGGTATTATCGTTGACAGGCTGGTGTCTCCGGGAGATACGGTTTCAGTTGGTGAGCCCATTGCTGTCATTGCAGGAATAGATACCATGGAGATATCATTGGGCCTTGATGCGGGCCAGCTTGCTCTTTTGGGCCGGGACCTTAAAGCTGCACAAGGCCGAGTCGTTGACGAGGCTGCCGGGGTTGAATATGGAACAGGCCATCTTAAGGACAGCAGAACCATCGATCCTCAAACCCGGTTGAGAAAAATATTGTGTATAATAAAAAACCCCATGGAATTGGATCCCCCTTTGCTTTCGGGGACATTTGTAACGGTTAGTATCAGCGGGCGTCCACGGCAAAATCTGCTCAGAATGCCGATCTCGGCCTTAACCCGCAAGGGACTGGTCTGGATCGTAGAAAAAGATAATACCCTTGAATCCTTTGATGCGTCTGCCCTGTTTTACGATAGTGATCATGTCTTTGTTCCGGCTCCTAAAGAAAAAAACTATCCTTTGAAAGTCGCGGTATTCCCTAATGCAGCATTTGTCACCGGTATGAAAGTTATGCCAGCAGTTCTTGGGCAAGGAGTTTAACCCATGCATAAGCTGTCCGAATGGTTTATCAAAAATCCTGTGGCTGCCAACCTGCTCATGGGACTGATACTCATCGCAGGTATATTCACTGTCACCTCAATTCGAATTGAAGGCTTTCCACCGCTGCCGCCAAGCTCTGTTTCCATTGATACCGTATATCCAGGTGCGACTGCAGCCCAGGTGGACCAGGGAATTTCCCAGCGGATTGAAATGGCTTTGGAGGGCATGCCAGGGATTAAACGTATTACGGCTTCCTCTTATGAAGGGTATTCAACGGTTTCAGTGCAGAAGGTAACCGGAATGGACATGGACCGGTTCCAAAATGAAATAAAAACCCGAATAGATGGCATCGCCACACTTCCAGGCAGATCAGAGCGGCCCAGTATTACGCGGGAAGAGCTGACTATAGAAGCTTTACTTGTCCAGGTTTACGGGGACACGGATCAACATGCACTTCAACAAACTGCCCTGCAGGTAAAAGAATCGCTTTTGGCAGATCCTGCAATTGCCAAGATCGAAACTTTCGGTATGCTTCCCCGGGAGATCAACATTATGGTGGACGAGCAAAAACTCGGGGCTCTTGGGCTGAATCTCTCCGATCTGTCCGATGCCATAGGGGCCAACTCTTTAGACTATAAAACAGGGGTTCTTAAAAGCCGGGATGGAATTATCTCAATTAAGGCCGACCAAAAAGCCATGGAGTCAAAAGAGTTCAGCGATATCCCCATAAAGGCACGTGCTGACGGCAGTATGATCCGCTTAATGGATGTTGCCAGTGTTACAGATGCGTATGGCGAATACGAGTTTTTTGCCCGGTACCAGGGGCAGCCGTCTGTGGGTATGATGATTTATACAAGCAAAAAAGGCCATCTTCTGGAAGTCAGCAACGCAGCCCATCAGGTTCTGGAAGGCATCCGGCAAGATCTGCCAAAAGGGCTTGAGGTAGATATCTGGGGTGAATCCAGCATCTATATGACATCCCGTCTAAAATTGTTGGTAAGCAATGCTTTCCAAGGCCTTGCCATTGTATTTGTACTTTTGGCCCTGTTCCTCAATCTTCGTTTGGCCTTCTGGGTCGCTATGGGTATCCCCATCTCTGTTTGCGGTGCCTTGACTCTCATGGGGCCAAGGTTTTTGGATCACTCGCTTAACGATATTACAACTTTTGGTCTGATCATTGTTCTAGGTATCCTGGTTGATGATGCCGTTGTTGTGGGGGAGAGCGTATTTGAAGAAAGAAAGCATACCCCCGATCCA
>JAKSAU010000057.1 GCA_022361535.1 Desulfobacterales bacterium | reverse complement strand
CAGTTAATCTACGACTTGAAAAACTCCAACCGTGATGCCCGCGTCAACGTAAAGCTGGTCTCTGAAACCGGTGTCGGTACAGTCGCTGCCGGTGTGTGTAAGGCCAAGGCCGATGCCGTGCTGATTTCCGGTTACGATGGCGGCACGGGTGCCTCACCCTTAAGCTCTATTAAGCATGCCGGTCTACCCTGGGAACTCGGTCTATCCGAGACCCACCAGACCCTGGTACGAAATCGTCTTCGTAACCGCATTGTGGTCCAGTGCGACGGGCAAATGAAGACCTCACGCGACCTCGCGGTAGCAACTCTGTTGGGTGCCGAGGAGTGGGGCGTTGCCACGGCGGCACTCGTGGTCCAGGGCTGTATCATGATGCGCAAGTGTCATTCCAATACCTGTCCGGTTGGGATTGCTACCCAACGCGGTGAGCTAAGAGCTAAGTTTAATGCTTCACCGGACTATGTGGTGAACTACTTCGAGTTCCTCGTTTCCGGTTTGCGTGAAATCATGGCTGAATTGGGTTTCCGTACCATAGATGAGATGGTCGGTCAGTCGCAATGCCTCAAGTTCCGCGACGATGTTGACCACTGGAAATATAAGAATCTAGACCTGTCGCCCATTCTCTATAAAGAGACCATCGGCGCCGATGAAGGTGGGACCTATCATTGCAAGAACCAAAACCACATGTTGGAAGAGGTTCTCGACTGGAAGCTCATCGAAGCGGCCAAACCAGCCTTGGAGAAGGGTGAAAAGGTCTCTGCCGAATTCGATATCGTTAATACCGATCGTTCCGTGGGGACCATCCTGTCGCACGAAATAACCAAGCTCTATCAAGACCAGGGCCTGCCGGATGGCACGGTACACTTCAAACTCACTGGCTCTATCGGTCAGTCCATGGGAGCCTTCATGTGTAAGGGCATCGAATTGGAATTGGAAGGTGATGCCAACGACTATGTCGGCAAGGGACTATCCGGTGGTCACCTGACCATCTATCCCAACCAGGGCGTACCGTTTGTCGCCGAAGACAATATCCTAGTCGGTAATGTCTGCTTCTACGGGGCCACCGGCGGTCGAGCTTACATCCGTGGTATTGCGGGTGAACGTTTCTGCGTGCGTAACTCCGGGGTTGAGGTTGTGGTCGAAGGCATTGGCGATCATGGGTGTGAATACATGACGGGAGGCAAGACCGTGATCCTCGGTAAAACGGGCCGAAACTTTGGTGCTGGTATGTCCGGTGGCATTGCCTATGTCTACGACGTCGACGGCGACTTCGCCGAAAAGTGTAACATGGAACTGATTG
>JAKSAU010001229.1 GCA_022361535.1 Desulfobacterales bacterium | reverse complement strand
TCGCTTTCATTTTCTCGGGAAGTTCATTCAGGGTGAGGATCTGATTGTTAATGTATTCTTCAGACCTGGCTTTGAGAAGGGCAGCCAAATGAAGTCCTAACACGGCACCGGCAGTAATTTGTGAGTAGAACGCCTTTGTGGATGCCACAGACATCTCTATATCCCGGCCGGAACTGGTATACAACACGCCGTCAACCTTAAAAGTCAGGTCTGAATCCCTGCGGTTGACAATGGCAAGGGTTTTTGCCCCATAGGCCTTTATCATATCCACGGTACGGTTGGTGTCAGTGGTGGTGCCGGACTGACTGATGGCCACAACTAACGTGTCGGCCATGGCGTCCTTGTTTTCTTCATCCCCGTTGATGGTAAAACCGGACAGTTCAGACGCTTTTTGGGCCCTGATATCAAGGGATTTCTCCCCCAGGTAGTGGGTGAGCAGGTCTGCACATCCCTGGGCTGCAATCCCTGCTGTTCCCTGGCCGATAAAATAAATTTTCTTAATCTTATCCGATCTTAAGTCTGTTTCAAGCTCAGTGGGGATGATGCCTGCATTCAGGCTGACGTTTAGCAGTCCTGATCCGGGATTCTGCTTGAATTTGTTTTCCAGGGTTTTTTCAACAGACAGCGGGGATTCTGAAATTTCTTTGAGGAAATAATGATCAAAACCCTGGCGGTCAATATCACGTGAGGTGATCTGACTGGTCAGTACATCTTCCTGATTAAGCTCTATGGGGCTGTTGTTATAATAAAAGGACCGGATACCTTCAATACCGCCGGGAGAATGCTGGTCGAGAATGACAATCTGGCCCTGATCCTCACCGTTCAGTTTTATATAGTTCTTTGTTTCTTCCACCACACCGTAAAGTTCAGAGGCTGCAATATAATGATCCGGAGCAATACCGACAAAGATTGCCTGGCCGCTCCCTTTTTGTGCCAGAAAAAGTTTGCCAGGGGCAAGGTCTGTGTGCATGGAAATGGCGTGGGAACCGTGGAATTCATTTACAGCGTTGCGAAATGCTTCTTCAACGGTTGCACCAAGTTTCAGGTGATGCTCGATCTGCAGAGGAATTAGCTTGGTATCGGTATTAATTTCAGGGTGTATTTTATCGTACCTGGCTTCATATTCGGTTTTAAGTTCCAGGTAATTGTCAATATCTCCATTCAGACAGACATGGATAATACCGCTTTGGGAGACTTTTGTATCCGTGGGCGTGTTGTCTACAGGGTGACAATTGGCTTCGGTAATGTCACCCACAGAGGCCCAGCGGGTATGGGCTGAAACAGAGGTCGATTTAATATTGAATCCGGCGATAAGCTGGAGCAAATGGTCGTTTTTAATCTGGCTTCTGATAAAAGAGATATTATCACCAAGGGC
>JAKSAU010001224.1 GCA_022361535.1 Desulfobacterales bacterium | reverse complement strand
GAAAAGAAAAAGGCGTCGATTTCAGAGGACCAGCAGTCTTTTTCCAGGTAGGAGACGTCTGGCAGGATGATGTCGCCGATAGCCTGGTCTGTCTCGTTGACCCACAGATCCATTTGAACCACAAAGCAGTCCTTGAAATTATCAATGGCGGCGGCCCAGTCTGAATTGGATATGATGAAGTTAGCCGCAATGCCGAAGATCATCTCTGGCTTGGCTGTCATGCCGAATTTTTCATGAATGTAGTCTCGCTCCTTCACATAGGGGATGTGAGAAAGGGTGGAATGAGTCCAGAAGTTTACACATCCGTTGTTATCGCAAGGTACTGATGGGGTGTGAACCGGCCAGGGGTCATGAGAGTAGAAAACCGCCGGGATCAGGACACCGTCATCTCCGATTCTCGGCATACGTTCATATTGGCCGCCTGGGTATTTTCTCCGTTTGGAAGGCCAGCCAAGTGTGCCGCCGGGTACGTCTTCTGCGCCGACAAGCTGGGAAAGCAGGTCAATTGCTGCCACCTGGTGGATGCCGTTTGAATGGCCCTGGGCTCCCCTGAAGGTCACTGAAGATACCGGGCGGAAGGGGAAGGTTTTTCCTTCAATGGTAATGGTGGCACCAATCTGGGCATTGTCCACCCATTCTTTGGCAATCCTCAGGATTGTCCCGACTGGAACCGTTGAGATTTCAGATGCCCATTCAGCCGTATACTGCTTGAGATGCTCCTTGAGCGCCATGAAGCATGGACGGCAGGCTTCACCGTTATACTCGTATTCCCCTTCAAGTGAGAAATCATCGTATGCGATAGAAGGATCATCAAACTCTTTGATGCATTCGGCTTTGTTGTCATAAACCAGGGGTTTGTTGCTTTCCTCATGGCGGACAAAGGTCCCGTCCTCACGGATCAGGTAGACAAAGTTGGTTTTGGCTTTCAGATAAAGCTCATCAATCTCGCCCCGGATATTGAGGATGTAGTTGGCCATGGCAAGGCCGACCGCTGTATCCGTGCCAGGCAGGATGGCTACCCATTCGGTTGCCTTGCCGCCTGCAAAATTGCCCATGGGATCAAACACGATCTCTTTTATGCCGCGGCGGACTGCATCTGCCCTGAGCCTTGCATTGGTCATGGCAGAATGGCCTGAGCCCGTACCTTTGGAAGAGCCCCATTTAAGGACATAGTTTGTATACCTCCAGTCCGGGGCAATGGACCAGGCCCCGTGGATCAAGCCGCCGAGCATGTGGGCAGCGTTTCCGCAGTGCAGGCTGCCCCCGCCGATGATAAAGTTACCGTTGTTCTTAACCCCGAATGCCTGGGCATAGAAATAAGGGTGATTGTGTGGGCCGTCGCTGGCTCGCATAGTCTGATTGGTAAAGAGGATCTTGTTTGGATTGTCCTCCATGATTTTTTTCATGCGGGTGGAGATCTCTTCTAAGGCTTCTTCCCATTCGATCTCTTTCCACATGGGATCCACGCCGATTCCTTTTTCCGGATTGGTCCGGCGCAGGGGTTTTTTGATCCGGTTGGGATCATGGTAGTACATCAGGCCTGCCGCACCTTTGCCGCAAAGACCGGATCCTGTACCGCCCATGGTGGAATCTTCGATGCCTTCGATTTTGACAGGTACGCCGTTGACCACCCGGACTTTGGCGCCGCAGCCGCAGTAGCAGACGCCGCATGTGGTGTTTACCCACTTATCATCTTTTACTTCGCTTGTTTTATAGGTCATGATGCTGTTCCCCCTTAATCAATATAATAGACTGCCGGTTCCGTGCCGAATTCCTTGCGCAGCTGCTTGCCCTTTTTCTCCATGATGAGCCGGTTGATCTCGGAGTCGGGATCATCCAGGTCGCCGAAGACCCGGGCATTGACCGGGCAGATGGTGACGCAGGCAGGGCTTGCCGGTTCGTCTTTTCCGGGGGTGAGCCCCTTTTTCATGCCGTCTTCCAGGCGTTCCGAACAGAAGTTGCACTTGATTACCGTTCCAAGTTTAAAGGGGTAGAGCTTCTCGCCAATGAGCTCCATGGGGGTTTTGCCCTGGCCCGGGAAATACTCTCTGGCCTTGACTTTTTCATCGTAATAGGTCCGCTGCTGATAGGGGCAGGAGACCATACAGGCCCTGCAGCCCACGCATTGTTCATCGTCTATGGCTACGATTCCATCTGCCCTTACATAGGTGGCACCGGTGGGGCAGGCTTCAACACAGGCAGCGTCTTCACAGTGGTTGCACAGGATGGGATAGATCAGTTTAGATGATGAGGGAAATTTCCCGGTTTCTCCTATCAGCACCCGGTTGAAAAAAACCCCCGGGGGCAGAAAATGCTCCTCTTTACATGCAATGGTGCAGCCCCAGCAGGCGATGCACCGCTTTACATCGATTACCATTCCCCATCTAGGCATAATAACTCCTTTAATATATTTAAGTTATCTGATTATCCCTTATGACCCTTTTTGTCTTTTAACCCTGTTTGTTTCCTCCTGCTAATATGGTTTTTCGTCTTATATTTATTTTAAAAATGCATAATGACCAGTTCTTCAAAGCCCCGCCTGGCGCAGGTCTGGTTGGCATATAGCCTGCTGCCTGAAAAGAAATCCGAAAGAGCTTCGGTCACAGGTTCTATATCAAGAATGCCCGACATCCGGGCAAACGCCCCTGCCACAACCGTATTGGGAATGGGCAGGCCGATCTCCTCCAAGGCAATGCCCCTGGCATTTATTACCCCTAAGGTTTTCAGGTT
>JAKSAU010001008.1 GCA_022361535.1 Desulfobacterales bacterium | reverse complement strand
CTTTGGCTACAAACAGATCGCACCAAATGGTGCTCTCCTGAGCTAAATCTTTGCCAAATTATTAACACAGAACGATAGGCCAAGCTCCATAAGAGTTTGCTGTTTGTAGCATTAGATTATAAAAACGGACAGAGCTCCGGAGGAGTGAACTGTTGCGGACACACGATTCCGTAATCAGGTTTATATATTTTCGAAATACATTCTTCATTGTTTACTGGCAATACGTGTATAAGTACTATTAAATTTCACATACACCTTCATCCCGAAATACAGTTAATCCACCAACAATATTGATATATTAATCAAAGTTGCATTTACAAATATACGTTATCTGCTACATTTGTGCATTTTAATAATATAACTGTTAAGTTATTAGAAGGCTGAATGGTAGTATATATCATACAATTGAAAATAAGTTGAATTAACCAAATTATAAATTACATAGATAATCTATAAATAAATTATAAATCCTATTAAAATTGCAACAATGAATCAAAAATTTATTCTCTTAATTTCTTTATGTTTTATAATATCCATGGGTGCATATGCACAACCAGAAGAAGAAGTGGTTAAACTTCTGGCTGATGATGGTAAACCAAGCGATGGATTGGGTAGTTCTGTTACCTTATGTGGAAAATATGCCTTGGTTGCAGCTTCCAATGAAAATGAAAAAACAGGAGCGGTGTACGTATACTTTAATAATAATGGCAAATGGGAACAAACGCAAAAATTAATAGCTCCAGATGGGGCAAAGAATGATCAGTTTGGATATCAAATTGATGTTTCAGGAGATTTCGCTATAATAAGTTCCTGGCAAGATGACGACAAAGGTGAAAATTCCGGTTCCGCCTACATATTCAATAACAACGCAGGCACTTGGCATTTCTTTCAAAAGCTTGTTCCATCCAATGGTATTAAAAACCAGATGTTTGGCCGAAGCGTATCTATTTCAAATGATTATGCCTTAGTTGGTTCACATGGTGGTGGTGGTTCGAAAGGTAACAATGTGTATATATACCACTATAATAGCGGAACATGGATTGAAGAACCTTACAGGCTGGAAGCCTCTGATGGAACTGGTCTAACGTATTTTGGTAATTCATTGGATATTTGCAATGATTTTGCAATAATAGGTGCATACATGGATGATGAAGAAGCTCAAGATGCAGGAGCTGCATATGTTTTCTATAACCATCCAGATTCCGGAAAATGGGTAGAACAGCAAAAGTTAACAGCCAATGATGCCGCTATGAATGATCGTTTTGGAAATTCTGTAAGTATAGCTGGAATCAATCTAGTGATTGGTGCACCCCACAATAATGATAATGGAGACCAGTCAGGATCTGCTTATGTTTATACTAATTTATCTGGCACCTGGTACTATAAAACGAAGCTATTACCAAAGGACGGTTCTCAAAAGGATTATTTCGGTTCAAAAGTATGCATTCATGCAGATTATGCACTAATT
>JAKSAU010000844.1 GCA_022361535.1 Desulfobacterales bacterium | reverse complement strand
CTTGCATCAGCCCTGTATGCAAACGGAGTAAGGATATTTGGCACCAGCCTTAAGTACCATAGGCCCAGAGGACTTTACAGCCTGGATGGAGAAAGTGCCAACACCCTGGTCCATGTGAACGATGAGTGCAATGTTAGAGCTGAAACCACGCCTTTGAATCAAGGAGACAAGGTGGCTGCCCAGAATTCCTGGGGACCTGTGGAAAAAGATAAATTCAGATTCATGGACCGTATGGACAGGTTCATGCCGGCAGGATTCTATTACAAAAAGTTTCATAAACCTGCCTTTGCCTGGTCCATGACCAAGAATTTTATTCGTAAAATGGCTGGCACCGGCGTTTTGGATACAGCATCTGACTGGAATGGGTCTTTTCACGATCAATATCCTGCCGCAGACGTCTGTGTCATCGGCGGCGGACCTGCGGGAATGTCTGCAGCACTTGCAGCAGCAGAACACAGTTTTCGGGTAGTACTCCTTGAGTCCCGTGCCTGGTTGGGCGGCCACTTTGACTGGCGGACCAGGCAGTTCGGCGGTATGGCATTAAACGAGCAGGCCCGGAATCTGGCTGAGCAAATTAAAATGAATCCTTTGATCCGGGTTTTTACCCGGTCGTCAGTTCTGGATCTGTCCGGTGATATCCAGGTGACAGCCTTCCAGACCCGGGATAATGGAAATGGGTTTGATCAGACCTACCTTCATATCCGTCCCAAATCCGTGGTGGTTGCTACCGGTGCTACAGAGCGGCCCATGGTTTTTGAAAATAATGAACTGCCAGGCATAATGCAGGCCGGATGTGCCTGGCGCCTGGCCCGCACCTGGGGAATTCTTCCCGGCAGTTCTACCGTGTTTTCCATAGGCGATGACGCTGGGTTGGAAGCTGCATTAGACCTGGCAGAATTGGGTCTCAATATAACGGCTGTGGCAGATATAAGGGGAACCGGGCAGGATGCTTACCTTGTAGCGGCTCTTGAGAGCCATGGTATCCCGTTTTTAAGGGGCTACATGGCATCGGCAGCAGTTGCAGGTAACGGGAGTTCCGGTAAAGAGATAAAACGGGTAACGCTCTCACAGGTTAACGGAAACGCTTCCCAGACCTTTGAGTGTGACCTTGTGGCAGCATCAGCAGGAATTACACCGGTTGCAGGCCCTTTGAACACAATTGGTGCCAAAATGGCCTATGATGACCATGCAGGCTGTTTTATGCCAAAAGGTCTTCCTATAGGTGTGCATGCTGCAGGCAGGATGCTTGGCTTGCAGTCTCCGGATGCACTTTCTGCCTCCGGTCATCTGGCAGGCGTACTGGCTGCCAAAGATGCAGGCAAAGATGTTTCAGACACAGACATTGATTCACTTAAGAACCAGTTGGAGAGTCTTCCCGGACCTGTACAGGGCAGTTCTCCTGCCTTTCATCCCGCCATTGGGAAGGGGCGAAAATCCTTTGTCTGTTTTGATGAAGACGGCACTGTCAAAAGTGTTCGCCAGTCCATGGAACAGGGCTTTGATAAACCAGAGTTGGTCAAGCGTTTTGGCGGTTTTGGCCTGGGACCTGGCCAAGGTGGGATACCGGGCCATAACCTGCCGATGGTCATGTCCCAGATCCAGGGGCAGGACAACTCTGATATTGCCCCGACCACTACACGGTCCCCTTTGGCCCCGGTGCTTATGGCAACCGTGGCAGGACCCAACCCTTTAATTCGAAAATACACGCCCTTGTATAGTCGCCAGAACCTGCCAGGTGTTGAGTTTATTCGCACCGGTGCCTGGATACGGGCCAATCGGATGTCTGATAAAAAACCGTTGGATGCAGATGTCGCAGATGAAGTGGCAGCAGTTCGCAAAGG
>JAKSAU010000547.1 GCA_022361535.1 Desulfobacterales bacterium | reverse complement strand
TATGCTGAAATCCCTCGCCGTATAATATTCCCCGTCATTAAACAATAATTTGGCCTTTATTATGTATTTCGTACTCAGAGGGAGTCTGAAAGCAGAGCGTATGTTGGTCTCGATGGCTGGTGGTGCGTAGTCCAGCACAATGGCTTTTGAGGTCGCATTGTTGGCCAAAGGGTATTCTTTTATGAATTGCCGCGGACGGCAGGCGATCCCAATGCGTATCCGCCTCTGCTGCCCGGTGATGATTGTTGTCAGGTGCAGGGTGTCGTATTGGCTTTTCAGGGTGAGGGGAACCAGGGGTTGGGCAATGGTGATATTTTTTTTCTTGTAGTCGGTGTCGTATATGATTGTAGAGCGGGAGATCGGTGTCAGGGAGTGCATATCCAGAACCAGATCGGCTCCGACTGAAGGCATAAATATGCTTTGGATTTCAAAACCCATGGGTATAAAATCCATTCAGGCAGTATTTGAAGTAAATACTGCCTGAATGGATGACCAAAGAGATCTATATTTTATTTTACTGCTTCTTTTAAGGCTTTTCCAGGGATGAACTTCGGAACATTTCTAGAAGGAATATTGATTTCTTTTCCTGTTTGGGGATTTCTTCCTTTTCTTGCTTTTCTCTCTGCGGTTTTAAATGTTCCAAAGCCAACCAGAGTAACAGAATCATTGTTTGCAAGAGCTTCAGTAATCGCTTTAATCGTACAGTCAACCGCAGCCTGAGCCTCTTTCTTGCTGTTGAGCACTTCTGAAACTTTGTTGATTAAATCGCCTTTGTTCATCTTGATCACTCCTTTTTTTGAGTTTTGGAAATTACAAACTTCTTAATTTGCTTTTCAAAACCGTATTTCATAAAATTAATTTAAGTTGAATCAGCTTTCTGCGTACGTTACGTCGTTGAGAAGTGCGTGTCAAGTATTTATTGCGTTTTTTTCAAAATTTCGTTGCCAGTTTTTTTTAAACAACATAAAATTAATCCAAACAGGAGGAAAAAATGGACGTGACACTTGTGAATCCTTTTATTGAAGGTACTTTGCATATTCTTGACACCACTGCTTTTGTCAAAGTAAAACCGGAACCCCCGTTTTTGAAGACAGATAATGTCTGTCAGGGCGATATAACGGGCTTTTTGGAAATTTCTGGCGACTTAGAGGGAACCGCTGCGATTTCTTTTACTGAGAAGAGTATTCTAGGAATTGTTTCTGCCATGTTCGGCGAGGAAATGACAGAAATCAATGAAGAGATTACCGATGCAGTAGGTGAAATCAGCAATATGGTAGCAGGGCATGTAACTACCAAGATCGCTGAGCAGGATAAGAAAATTAAGGTTAAATTTGTAAAAGTTTTGACCGGTAGGAATGAAACGATTTCACATACTGAGTCAGGCAGTCATGTCGTCAGCATTCCTTTCCGTACTACAAAGGGCAAAGTAATTGTTGAGGTCTGTTATTCTGACGACAGTTAATAACGCCCTAAAAAGTTATAGTACCAAAAAATAATTTCTTTTCCCCATAATACGTATATTATGGCTCCTGCTGAAAGGAATGGGCCAAAAGGAATTTTGGTCTGTCTACCGCGTTTTTTGTCAAAAATCAGGCCTGCTACTCCTGCAATGGTACCCAGTACCGATCCTGTGAAGAGTGTGAAAAAAACGCCTTTAATTCCAGTTGCAGCCCCGATCATCGCTAATAATTTGATGTCCCCGCCACCCATGCCTTGCTGTTTCCGAAGAAAATAGTAAGCCAATGCAACAGCATAAAGAATACCTCCGCCGACTATAATACCCCCTAAAACGGCCACCCACGTCATTTCAGGATTAAAAAGAAAGGACGTGGAAAAAATAACTATACCTGGCAGGGATAAACGATCCGGGATAATTTGGTGATCAAGGTCGATAAATGAAATTGCTACCAGGACGGCAGCGAATGCAAACCAGAAAAAAGCAACCGGATTAATTCCGAACTTTATAGAAATGACCAAACCGAGCATCCCTGTGAGAAATTCAACACCCGGATACCGAATTGAAATAGGTGTTTTACAAAATCCACATTTTCCCCGCAAAACAATATAGCTTAAGATCGGTATGTTTAAATAAAAGGGAATAGCACGCTCACAGGACGGGCAATGACTGGGGGGACTTACAACGGAAAGTCCGGCCGGAAGTCTGTGAATAACCACATTCAGGAAACTTCCGATGCAAGAACCGAAAATAAAGGCCATAATTGGAATGGTTAAGGGTAACTGATCCATGGAGTCCTTTTGAATTTAAGTCGGCCGGAAGATTTCCGTCCGATTGTTTGCCGTAGGGTTTAAATTGCTTTCAGCAATATCTGATTTTAAAAATATTTTTTCAAGGATATTGTAAAAAAAAAAAACTGTTTTATTCTAATTTCAACTTAACTAAAAGGACCAACCCGATATGGGAAGGACCAGTTCGGGAAATATCAACAATCAGGTGTTTCCGGAGTGGTCCTATTTTATTTAAATCAAGGAGTATAAATGGCAGAAGCAGATATTGATGATCTAATAGAGATTATCGAAAAAGAAGGTAATATAGAAGAAATCCCCAAGATCCTTCCCATGATGCCGGTCAGGGATGTGGTGGTGTTTACGGATATGCTGCTTCCCCTGTTTGTGGGACGGGAAAAATCCATAAAAGCCATTGAAGAATGTGTGGAATTTGACCGGTACGTCTTTTTATCCGCTCAAAAAGATTCCGAGGTGGAAAAACCAGGCCCTGATGACGTCTATGAAATAGGCACAATTGGCCGGGTTCAAAAAATGATCAAAATGCCGGACGGCAGAATCAAGGCCCTTGTTCAGGGAATTGCTAAGGCCAAGGCTCTTGAATATGTTCAAAAGCGTTCATTTTTTAAAGTAAAGGTTGAAATCCTTGTAGATGCTGAGCCTGAAGATCTTGATATAGAGATAGAGGCCATGATGCGCAACGTTAAGGAAAACAGTGAGAAGCTGTTGGCCCTTAAAGGAGAATTCTCCGGTGATGTGGGAGATCTATTGTCGCATATAGATTCCCCGGGGAAACTTGCGGACTTGGTCGCCTCCAATCTAAATCTCAAGGTCGAAGATGCCCAGTTGATTATAGAGGTTTCTGATACTGTAGAACGCTTGAAGCAGGTGAATGATTTGTTGGCAAGGGAGTTAGATCTTTCAACTGTCCAGGCTAAAATTCAGACCCATGTTAAAGATGAAATATCGAAAAATCAGCGGGATTACTACCTGAGAGAACAAGTAAAGGCCATTCATAGGGAGCTTGGAGAAAGTGATGACAAGCTGGCTGAAATTGCCGAATTTAAGGCAAAGATAAAAAAATGTAAACTGCCTGAGTCCTCTGAAAAAGAAGCGCTCAAGCAGATCAAACGGCTAGAACAGATGCACTTTGATTCTTCTGAAGCCTCGGTGGTTAGAACTTACCTTGATTGTATTGTGGAATTGCCATGGAGCAAGTCTACCAAAGATTTTCTAGACATCAAAAAAGCCAATGGTGTTTTAGACCAGAATCACTTTGGCTTGGAAAAAGCAAAAGAGCGCATCCTCGAATACTTAAGTGTTAGAAAACTTAACCCAAAGAAAAAAGGGCAGATTATTTGTTTTGTTGGCCCTCCGGGGGTAGGAAAAACCTCTCTTGGCCAAGCTATTGCCAAGGCCATGAAACGCAAGTTTCACAGGGTGTCCTTAGGCGGTATTCGTGATGAGGCAGAAATTCGTGGGCACCGTCGAACATATATTGGGGCCATGCCTGGCAGGATTCTACAAGGGTTGCGTCAGTGTCGCACCAATAACCCTGTGTTTATGCTTGATGAAATTGATAAGTTAGGCAGTGACTTCAGGGGAGATCCTTCTTCTGCTTTGCTGGAAGCTTTGGATCCGGAACAAAACTCAGAGTTCTCAGATCATTACCTGAATATGCCTTTTGATCTGTCAAATGTATTGTTTATCCTTACTGCCAATATGGCAGACACCATTCCTTCAGCTCTATTGGACAGGATGGAATTGATCCATATTTCCGGATATACCCGCCAGGAAAAGGTCGTTATTGCAAAAACGCATTTGTTACCCAGAAAATTGAAAGACAACGGCTTGATTCGCCGGTCTATCCATTTTAGTCCAAATGCCATGGAATCCATTGTGTCTGAATATACCCTTGAAGCCGGGCTTCGTGGGCTTGAACGGAAACTGGATACCGTATGCCGGAAAATAGCCCGACAGATTGCAGAAGGGAAAAAAGGCAGATTTAATATTACCAAACAGAATTTGACTAAATATTTGGGGCCACCCCAGTATATCAACGAGTTGGACCAGGAAGAAAGTCAGGTTGGTTTAGCCACAGGGCTTGCCTGGACAGAAGTGGGCGGGGAGCATTTATATATCGAAACCTCGTTGTTCCAGGGCAAAGGGGAGTTGTTGCTTACAGGCCAAATCGGAGAGGTCATGCAGGAGTCTGCCAGGGCGGCATTGACTTATACCAAATCCAATCAGGAGGCCCTTGGTATTAAAAAAGAATCATTTGACACAAATGACATCCATATCCATGTACCTGCGGGTGCCATACCAAAAGACGGACCTTCTGCAGGTATAGCCATGGCTACTGCACTGGTGTCTGCATTTACTGGTAAAAAGGTAAATAATAAAGTTGGGATGACAGGTGAAATTTCTCTGCGTGGGAGGGTTTTGCCCATTGGGGGACTTAAAGAGAAAGCTTTAGGTGCGCTGAGAGCAGGTATAAAAGAGGTGATTATTCCTGAGAAAAACAAAAAAGACCTCCATGATATACCTAAATCTGTAAAAAGTAAGTTGAAATTTACCTGTGTTAAGGATGT
>JAKSAU010000234.1 GCA_022361535.1 Desulfobacterales bacterium | reverse complement strand
GGTGCTGGAAAAAGCTCGAAACCTTGATGCTCGAAGGTGGCGACGGGCAAACGCTCGCGACCATTCCGCATCGTCACGTGCTCCGTCACAGTCATGTCGATGTCGAGATAGGCGTCCGTGTTGCGCGGGACGTTCTCAGCGGCATAAGACACCTCGACATCCAGTTCGGACGGAACACGCTGTTGCAGTGCATCGCGGGCCAACGTGACGATCGATTTGTCATCGAGTAGGTCCTCGGGCAGCCGCCCATCCTCCATGTTTTCGGCAAGCCACCGGTCGATGTGAACAAGGGCGCCGACGATCGCCTCGGCAAGGATGGGAACAGACAGATCCGTTCTGACAGCACCGACGGCCCGACCATCGCGCAACCAATGGCTGATTGCGGCGCGCACACGATTTGTCAAACGCCCGAGTGCTTGGGTCTGATCTCCCCGTCGGAAAAGATCCCGAAGAAGAGCGGCCGCATAGGGATCGTTGCGACCGAATGCAGAAGCATGATCGATTCCGGCTTCCAGCGAGGCCCAGAAATCTTCGGCGGATTTGACTGTTGGCGTCGCCTCCAGAGGCCCGATGATCGGCTCCATCGTGCGGTCAAGGACTTGGAAAAACAGGTCCTCCTTACCATCGAAGTAATAGAAGATCTTGGCTTTGCTTATGCCAGCGACGGAAGCGATCTTCTGGATCGACGTCGCCTCATAGCCGGTTTCTGCAAATTCGGCGGTTGCGACTTCCAGCAGAGCGTCTCTTTGCTTGGATTGGGGCGAATTTGCCTCTTCATTTCGGCGCATAATTTGTCCTTTCGGTCCGTTCTTAAGTGCCATATAAGATGATTCTGACCGATGGTCAATACATCGGTCAGATCGATAGTCAAATTTTGAGAACGAACCTCACGAAGACGTTGAACAGTTGCTGTCTCTGACCCAAATTCCTGATTTAACGGGCGCAATCTCCGATCAAGTCCCGGCGCTTTGGACTTGCGACTCACTCAGTTTTGGAAGAGTTCATTCCAAAAGGCGAACTAACCTCATCTATTGGTCGTTCGCCGCAAGTCCTTCGCGGTAACTCGATATGCTCCACTCTCGGCCCCATCTATTTTTTCTTTTGACGTGC
>JAKSAU010001163.1 GCA_022361535.1 Desulfobacterales bacterium | reverse complement strand
GTATCGAGTTTTGAAGACAACTGGATTGATGAGTTCCATATTTGGCAATTGGTATGGGAAGAAGACAGAATAACCATATATGTAGACGATGTTTTCATGAATGACGTTAGCCTGAGTTCTACTATAAACGGAAGCAGTAATTGCGAAGGTCAAAATCCGTTTCAACAACCACACTTTATTTTATTGAATTTAGCGATAGGAGGTTCACAGGGTGGTGATCCGTCTGCTACAGCATTTCCTAACAGGTACATCGTTGATTATGTGCGCGTATGGCAAAGGCGTAAGGGGCTGTCTAGTAAAACATTAAATAAGAATGCACTAAATATTTATCCAAACCCCACAAATGATTACGTTATGATTTCCAGTAACGAGGTGCCTACCGAAGTTACGCTTTACAGCATCGACGGAAACGAAGTGCAAACCGATTCAGGGACACAAAGCTTAGATACAAAAGGATTGGATTCGGGTTATTACATTATTCGGGTAAAATGCCGGAATGGTGAATACCATACACAAAGCATTGTTATTGAACCATAACTCATCCTTGACACTTGCCGATTTAAGGTTGCAATTCGTGCCAATTTTGCAAATAATAACAGCTTATTGATTGAGAACGAATCTTAACCCCATCCTTCTTGCTTTAAGTAACCAATCCATTAATAATGGCAATCACCTTTTTGTTGGAAAAGAAGTACTGGTGACGGGTGTTGTACTTTAATTGGCTTTTGCCAATAACCTTTAAGGCTATACCCTTTAAGCTGATTTCCGGCCCTAAAAACATATCGTTTTTATAGTCGGTGTAAGGGTGAATGGTAAAGGCTTTTCCGTATTGTCCTCCTTTAGGTCCGGTTTGGCCAAGGCGCTTGTAATCTTTTAAAAAGTTACGCTTTGAAGCGGCAAGTATTACATCGTATTCATCATAGAACACATGAACTTCCTTTGCAATAAATTGTAGAGGGGAGAGGTTGTAATGAATATAATCGCCGCCATATCCTATTTTGTTTGGCACGTACACCCCGGAGGTTGGTG
>JAKSAU010000875.1 GCA_022361535.1 Desulfobacterales bacterium | reverse complement strand
TGTTGATTTCCCTGCCGTTTGACCTGTATGCCACGTTTGTCATTGAAGAGCGGTTCGGATTCAATAAAACCCGGCCATTGATGTTTATCATGGACCGGATAAAGAGCCTGATTCTATTCCTCGCCCTTGGGACGCCCCTTCTGGCGTTGATCCTCTGGTTTTTCGAAACATCCGGGCCCCTGGCATGGCTATTCTGCTGGGGCGCTGCCACGCTGTTCATACTGGCTGTACAATATGTTGTTCCCACCTGGATTATGCCCCTGTTCAACCGGTTCACCCCCCTGGAGGACGGACCGCTGAAAGCGGCCATCATGCGCTACGCCCGGTCCATTGATTTTTCTCTGACCCAGATTTTCATCATGGACGGGTCCCGGCGGAGCACCAAAGCCAATGCATTTTTCACCGGTTTCGGAAAAAACCGGCGCATCGTCCTGTTTGATACTCTGGTACGACAGCACGAGGTGGATGAACTGGTTTCGGTACTGGCCCATGAAATGGGACATTTTAAACGGAAACACATCCTGAAACGAATGGGATTGGGCATTCTCCAGACCGGCTGCATCTTTTACCTGGTCTCCCTCTGCATTTCCCAGGAGGTTTTGTTCCGGGTCTTTTTTGTGGAACAGATGTCCGTATACGCGGGCCTGGTGTTTTTCGGGATCCTGTTTGCTCCGGCGGATATGCTGATCTCCATTCTCATGCAGATATCCTCCAGAAAGGACGAATATGAGGCGGACCGGTTTGCGGCCGAGACGCTGCCGGGTGGCGGCCCCCTGATCCGGGCCCTGAAAAAACTGTCCGCCCATAATCTGTCAAACCTGACACCCCACCCGTTTTACGTCTTTCTCAACTACTCCCACCCGCCTGTTCTGGAACGTATCCGTGCCCTGGCAGATACGGCGGAGGAAACGTCATGAGATATTTTATCACAGCCGACGTGCACGGGAGTTTCAACACATGGATGACCATCCGGGAATTGATGGCACCCGGGGACGGGCTGGTGACGGCGAACGACTTGGCGCCGGTCTGGCGTGTCATGGCCTCGAGCGTCGCGCGGACCTCGTGGATCGACACGGCGGCCAGGTCCGCATCGGCGC
>JAKSAU010000542.1 GCA_022361535.1 Desulfobacterales bacterium | reverse complement strand
TCCTGGAAGGGGAGATCCCAAGTCCGATCAATCCGCCTTCCGGCTGCAGGTTTCGAACCCGGTGCCGTCATGAACAGCCCATATGCGCGCAAACTGAACCAGAACTGACCGACCTTGGCAACGGCCATTATGCTGCCTGCCACAGGTTATCCGATAATTTGCCAACGAATTGATACAACCCATTGAAACGGAGAACGAAATGACCCTTGAACGATTATGGAGCACACCGCCGTTAAAGCAGCATTATGATGTTGTGATTATCGGAGGTGGGATCCACGCTTTGGCAACAGCTTATTTTCTGGCTAAAAATCATGGTATAACCGATGTGGCCGTACTGGAACGAAATCACATCGGATTTGGCGGTGCCTGCAGGAATACAGCCATTGTTCGTGCCAATCAGCACACCCAGAAGAATGTAAATTTCTATAAAGAGGGCCTTGGCATGTGGCAGGGACTTATGGAAGAACTTGATTTCAACATGATGTTCCATAACTGCGGCATCCTTGATGTGCTTCATTCAGAGGATGATTTTGCCATTGCCAGAAATTCTGTGAGTACGGCTAAATTTTGCGGTGTGCAAAGTGAAATCCTTGATCAGAAGCAAGTCAAGGAACTGGTGCCTGAGCTAAATTTGTCCGAGGATATCCGCCACCCGATCATCGGTGGAATGTACCATTCGCCCGGTGGTATTCTTCGTCACGACGGCGTGGTTTGGGGATTTGCAAAAGGCGCTTCCCGCCTGGGAGTTCATATCCATCAGCAGATCGATGTGGAAGAAATTCTGGTTGAAAACGGTCGCGTTGCAGGAGTACAGACATCACAGGGTAAAATTCACTCCCCTAAAGTCATGATCAACTCAGGTGCCTATGGCAATCTTCTGGCATATCAGCTTGGGATTGCACTGCCTATTCATACGCTGACTATCCAGGCCTGTGTGACCCAGCCGTTAAAACCCTTTCTTCATACCATTGTGGCATCCGGGGCATATTGGGTGTATGCCAACCAGACACTGAAAGGCGAAATTGCTGCCGGTGCCCACATGGACCCCTGGCCCAACTACACCACCCAGACCACCCCGCAATACCTCAAACACCTGACCCGGGGGCTTGTTGAAATCATGCCCTGTCTTAAAGGGGTGAAGTACATGCGCCACTGGTCCGGCCTTGCAGATATGACACCGGATTCAGCACCCATCATGGAAGGCAATTACCCCATTGGCGGCCTGTTCATGAATGTGGGGTGGGGGTATTTCGGGTTCAAAGCAGGCGCTGTATCCGGCAAATACATGGCCAAGTACATGGCTGCCGACCAGCGGCCTAAAGTACTTGAAAACTTTTCTTTAGGCCGGTTTGAACAATTTGAATCCAACGGCGAAAACCCATACGCCTATGCGTACGGGCCCAATAATTAAGGAGGAAGCAACATGTCATTCAGTATTACCTGTCCGGTCTGCGGAAAACGCGATCTGGGAGAATTTCGATTTGGAAATGAGGACAGGGGGCCCGTAATTGGTCAGAACAACCTCAGCCGCGAAGACTATTTGAGTCGCGTGGTTTTCCAGAAAACCCTTGCAGGCGCACAAAAAGAGTGGTGGTGCCATGTCGAAGGCTGCGGCACATGGTTTTCCATTGTTCGTGATACACTAACCAACCGGGAAGTAAAGGAGGGAGAATGCGCCTGAACCATAACTCCACCATGAAAATCGATGTTCAAACTCCCCTCCATTTTACCTGGCAGGGCAGATCCATGCAGGGGGTAAAAGGAGATACCCTTGCATCAGCCCTGTATGCAAACGGGGTAAGGATATTTGGCACCAGCCTCAAGTACCATAGGCCCAGAGGACTTTACAGCCTGGATGGAGAAAGTGCCAACACCCTGGTCCATGTGAACGATGAGTGCAATGTTAGAGCTGAAACCACGCTGTT
>JAKSAU010000641.1 GCA_022361535.1 Desulfobacterales bacterium | reverse complement strand
GTAGAAGCCTTCCATACCATGCGTATCAACCAGCCTGCAGGTAAGTACTACACCACTGAATACCTGAGACAGCTCTGCGATCTCTGGGACTTCCGCGGTTCCGGTATCACCAACATGCACGGTTCCACCGGTGACATCATCCTTCTGGGTACCACCACTCCCCAGCTGGAAGAAATCTTCTACACACTGACCCACGACATGAACCAGGATCTCGGCGGCTCCGGCTCCAACCTGAGAACCCCTGCCAACTGCCTGGGTACTTCCAGATGTCAGTACTCCTGCTACGACACCAGTGCGCTGACTCATTTCCTGACCAACGAATACCAGGATGAGCTGCACCGTCCCGCATTCCCCTACAAGTTCAAGTTCAAACTTGACGGCTGTCCCAACGGCTGCGTAGCTTCCATCGCCCGTTCCGACATGTCCTTCATCGGTACCTGGAAAGACGATATCAAAATCGATCAGGACGCCGTTGCCAAATATGTTGAAAACGACGCTGCCTATCCTGCAAACGCCGGTGCATTCAAAGGTTCCAGAGACTGGGGCCCCTTTGATCTGGAAAAAGAAGTTCTCGCACTCTGCCCGACCAAGTGCATGAAGTATGACAACAATAAGCTGATGATTGACAATGCCAATTGTACCCGCTGCATGCATTGCATCAACGTTATGCCGCGCGCTCTGAGAATCGGCGATGACAGAGGCCTGTCTATCCTGGTTGGTGCAAAAGCCCCGATCCTCGACGGCGCTCAGATGGGTTCCCTGCTGGCTCCCTTCGTTCCCGTTAATCCCGACAATGATTACGAAGAAATCACCGAAATCATTGAAAACATTTGGGACTGGTGGATGGAAGAAGGCAAAAACCGCGAACGTCTCGGTGAGCTGATCATGCGTCAGGGTTTCCAGAAGCTTCTCGAAGTGACTGGTATCGATCCCATGCCGCAGCACGTTGAATATCCCAGAACCAACCCCTACATCTTCTGGAAAGAAGACGAAGTAGAAGGCGGCTGGGAACGTGATGTTGAAGAATACAGAAAACACCACCAGAGATAATTAAGGGAGATTAATAATGGCATTTATTTCTACTGGTTATAATCCAGACAAACCGATGGAAAACAGAATTACTGACATCGGCCCCAGAGACTATAACGATTTCTATCCTGACGTTATCAAAAACAACGTTGGCAAATGGTCTCATCATGAAATCCTGGAACCCGGCGTACTTGTTCACGTTGGTGAGTCCGGAGACGAATGTTACACTGTAAGAGTCGGCGGCGCCCGTCTGATGTCCACCATGCTGATCAACGAGATTTGCGACATTGCTGATAAACACTGCGATGGTTACGTACGCTTCACCACTCGTAACAACATCGAGTTCATGGTTGACTCCAAGGACAAAGTTGAGCCCCTGAAAAACGATCTGGCTGCCAGAAAGTTTGACGGCGGTTCCTTCAAGTTCCCCATCGGCGGTACCGGTGCCGGTATCACCAATATCGTTCATACCCAGGGCTGGATCCACTGCCATACGCCTGCTTCTGATGCTTCCGGTACTGTAAAGGCTACCATGGATGAGCTGTTCGCAGACTTCCAGGATCACAGAATGCCTGCTCAGCTGCGTGTTTCCATGGCTTGCTGCCTGAACATGTGCGGTGCGGTACATTGCTCTGATATCGCTATCCTCGGTTATCACAGAAAACCGCCAATGCTGGATCATGAGTATCTTGATAAAGTATGTGAGATTCCTCTGGCTGTTTCTTCCTGCCCCACAGCAGCTATCAAACCTGCTAAGGTTAAACTGGAAGATGGTACAGAAGTTAAATCCGTTGCTGTTAAAAACGAACGCTGCATGTACTGCGGTAACTGCTACACCATGTGTCCCTCCATGCCTCTGGCAGACACAGAAGGTGACGGTATTGTTCTGATGGCTGGCGGTAAAGTATCCAACAGAATTTCCGATCCGAAATTCTCCAAGGTTGTTGTTGGCTTCCTGCCCAACGATATGCCAAGATGGCCGGCTATGACCGACGCTATCAACAAAATGGTTGAAGCTTACTGTTCAGGCGCCAACAAGTACGAGCGCCTCGGTGACTGGGCTGAAAGAATTGGATGGGAAAAATTCTTTGAAGTTTGTGAACTTGAGTTCACCCATCACCTGATTGATGACTTCCGTCAGCAGGCTTACATGAGCTGGCGTCAGTCCACTCAGTTCAAGTTCTAATCGATTGATTAGCTGATTGAACGACAAGTTTAAATAAAGGATGAGCCGGAGCGCACACGTGTTCTCCGGCTCGTCTAATTTACCCAAAGGAGATTAACATGAGCGAACTTCTGGACGACAGAGAAGCAGCTACCAAAGCGGTTGTTGATTGGCTGACTAAAAAGTCAAAAAACAAAACCAAATTTTATATCAAAGACTTTTACAAAATTTTTCCTGATGACAAACCTCGCGCCATCAAAAAAGTAGTTAACAAGATGGTTGAAACTGGCGAACTTGAGTTCTGGTCTTCAGGATCCACAACCATGTACGGTCTTAAGGGTGTTGGCATCCAGCACAACTCTGAAGGCGAAGAATAAGAAAGAAAAGCAATAATTCATGACCGTCAGTAGGGAAAACGTCCCTGGAGTTGTTATTGCCGGACTCAGGGGTGGTTCAGGCAAGACAATAATATCCCTCGGGATAACTGCAGCATGGAAAGCTAAGAATATAAAGGTTGCCCCTTTTAAGAAGGGCCCCGATTATATTGATGCCGGCTGGCTCTCACGAGCAGCCGGTAGCCCCTGTTATAACCTGGACACGTATCTTTGCGAAAAAGAAGTTGTTCAGGACTCCTACCTTACCCACACTCAATCCTGTCAAGTCGCAGTTGTTGAAGGAAACCGCGGTCTATACGATGGGATAGATATCGATGGGTCCACCTCTACCAGTGAACTGGCTAAACTGCTTAATTTACCGGTTCTACTTGTCCTTGATTGTACCAAAAGTACGAGAACCATGGCGGCTCTGCTCATGGGATGCATGCATTTTGATCCGGAAATTAATATCTGTGGCGTGGTCCTCAACCGGGTAGCTGGCAAGCGCCATGAAGGCAAAGTCAGGGCAAATATTGAACGGTTTTGCGATATTCCAGTGTTAGGTGCGGTACCTAAGTTGAAACAGGAAGACTTTCCTGAGCGCCACATGGGACTTGTAACATCCGAGGAACATTCATTCTCCGGCAAAGCTATTGAGGCTGCTGAGCGGGTCGCTCGTGAAAACATCGACTTAGATGAATTGTTTCGGATTGTGACTGATACCAAAAGGGTTTATGCAGATCCGGTAGATTTGCCAAGTTTTGAGGCTGCAACAGAACCTAGCATATCAGATGAGAAGGTTAAAATTGGTATTGTCAGGGACTCTGCGTTTCAGTTCTACTATCCTGATAATCTGAATGCCCTTGAGAATTTGGGCGCTGAAATTGTCTATATCAGTCCTTTGGCGCATACGTCCATACCTGATGTCGATGCTATTTATATGGGCGGGGGATTTCCTGAAACCCATGCCCCGCAGCTTGCAAAAAACAAGGATTTTAGAAATCATTTAAAAGCATTGTCTCAGCAAGGGTTACCCATTTACGCTGAATGCGGCGGATTGATTTTTCTTGGTGAAAGTATATGTCTCAATGACGAGGTTTATCCTATGTCAGGGATTTTACCGATTCGATTCGGATTGTCCAGGAAACCTCAAGGACATGGTTACACAGAAGTTCAAGTGGTCAATGACAATCCCTTTTATGAAAAAGGGGAGGTCCTAAGGGGACACGAATTCAGGTATTCTAGGATTTTGTCCATTGATTATGAGGACAAGTCCATGGCTTTCAGAATGGAAAGGGGAAAGGGAATTTTGGAAAAGAAGGATGGCTTTTTCAAGGACAATACCTTTGGGACATATACCCATATCCATGCTCTTGGATCACCCTCCTGGGCGCCATCCCTTGTAGCAAAGGCGAGAAACTACAAGGCTGCTCGCAAATAACAAATACTTACAAGCAGCCTCTCTGAAAGAGGGTATTAATTTTACCTCTCCCTACCTTTTAATCAAATTTTTTAAGCGGTTTTTTCGCAAACAGTCTCTTTTCTCACCTTTACTTTTGGTGAGTCGTTTTTAGTAAGCGTAAGCGCTTCTTTTTTTCTGGCTGGTTTACGATGCTCAGTGTAATGGAATAAACAGTTTTTGGGGCATGCTTCTACGCATATACCGCAATATACACAAGAATACGGATCCACTTCCCAAACGCCTGTTTTTCTGGAGACGGTAATGCATTGCGACGGGCATTTTTTAGCACAGATACCGCAAAGGTTACATGCGCTGACCTTGTTTCCCAACTCGCCTCTGGCATCTTTAAATCCTGGCCGGATTTCAATTGGGTAGGGGCGGGTGGCACTTCCTGATACAAAATTCTTAAATATATTCTTTATCATTTTATCTTTCCGTACAGCTGATACAAGGGTCAATGGATAAAATCAACACAGGGACATCGGCCAGTTCCATACCTGGCAGCATAGCAGCAAGGGGAGGAATATTAGCAAATGTCGGGGTGCGGATACGAAGACGGTCAAGGAACTTTGTCTTATTGGCTTTGATATAGTACAGGCATTCACCTCGTGGTTGCTCCACACGCTGAACGACTTCTCCTTCGGGTTTTCCTTTAACCTTTACAAAGGTGTCACCTTGAGGGAGACGGGAAATAGCCTGGCGAACCAGATCAATAGACTGGAAGGTTTCTTTAAAACGGACTACCCCCCTGGCATAGGCATCTCCAGCAGTCTCGACAATGGGTTCGAAATCAAGTTCATCAAAGGCTTCATATTGAAGCTGGCGCATATCCTGGGCAATGCCTGAGGCCCTCAATGTGGGCCCTGCTGCACCAAGCTCATAAGCCATTTCTTTTGTCATTATTCCTTTGTCGACAGTCCGCTTTTTAACCGTATAATTGTTGAGCATGGTAGATTCAAGATCTTTCATTTCTTTTTCCACATGCTCAAGCTCCTCAAGAATCCACTGACATTTGGAAGGAGACAAGTCGCGGCGGACACCTCCGACCTGGTTCACTGAGACGATAACCCGGTTACCTGCAGTTGCTTCGTTGATGTCCATAATCCGCTCACGGATTTTCCAGAACTGCATAAATACCGATTCAAATCCGAACGCATCTGCATACAGTCCTAACCAAAGCAGGTGGCTGTGGATACGGTGTAGTTCGGACCAAATTACTCTTAAAAATTGGCCACGCCTTGGAACTTCAACTTTCATAAGCGTTTCAAGACCCTGGCAATAACACATGGCATGGATCATCGAACAAATGCCGCAGACTCTTTCTACGACTTGTATCATCTGGTGGAAATCTTTTATTTCGGCCAGCTTTTCAAGTCCCCTGTGGACATAACCAAATGCCGGTACCGCCTCTTTGACGATTTCATCCTCAACAGTAAGGGATAGGTGGATTGGTTCGGGCAGCACAGGATGCTGGGGACCGAAAGGTACAATTGTTTTAGACATATATATTTACTTCCTGTTTTTATCGTTTTGAATTGCAGCCTGGCTAATCAAGCATCAGTGCGTTTGACTCCAAATTTGCAGAAGGGGGTAGCTGTAATATCGTCGTTATCATCCAGATAAAGTGTGCCGCCGAAATCGAGTACAAGATCATCAAACTTTACGCCAAATTGGTCAATGATCTCGTTTTCTACCAAAAAGGCGGCAAAGAACTGCTGTGAAATGCTGGGTATTTGGTCGGCTTTAGGCGCTTGCATACGGAAATGAATCAGGTCCAACTCTTTGTCAAAATGGTAGATAAACTCAAGATTGGTTTCGTCCAACTCCAAACATGTAATGGTGACAAACCGATATCCGGCAGCTTTGACGGTTTCAATTTTTTCCAGAAGTGTTTCTTTAGTAATCTCTGTTGTTTTCATATTAACTCTATATATATTTTTAGCCGGCAAGGGCATTTGCCTGTGAACTTTGCTGTAGATCTTTTAGTTTGGCAAGCCCTTCAACAACCCCATCAATTATCGCTTCAGGCTTGGCCGGACAGCCTGGTACGTAAACATCCACGGGGATGACTTTGTCAACACCACCGACAACATTATATGCTTCTCTGAATATACCGCCTGAAAGCCCGCAGGCACCAACTGCGATAACAATTTTTGGAGAAGGCATCTGTTCGTAGATTTGCTTTAGAACTTTTTTATTCCGTTTGTTTACAGTACCGGTAACAATAAGTACGTCTGCATGTTTAGGATTGCCGATATTCAATACGCCAAATCGCTCCACATCATAGAGAGGTGTCAGGCAGGCGAGGGTTTCAATATCACAGCCGTTACAAGACCCGCAGTCATAATGTACCAGCCACGGAGACTTTACCTGGGAAGTTTTTATAATCTTTTTTAGCATCTTAAAATCTTCCTCCGGAGTACAACCAAATTAGGTTTATGGCGGAAAGAACGATTCCAGTTGTCCAGACAGACTTAAGCATCCATCTAAAGGACATCCGGGCTGAGATATTATCAACTATGATTTCAGCCAGGTAGGTTAGTGCGAGCAGGACAACCATTCCAAGGATGCTGGTGGTCCAGAACAATGAGCACAGACCTAAAATGAGAACTGTTTCATAAAGATGAGCGATCTCAATGAGGGCCAGCATACGGCCAGAATATTCAGTCAATACTCCGCGCACCAGTTCCTGGTGGGCATGGTGGGAGGCGGATATATCAAAAGGGGATTTTCTAAGCTTAATGGTTAACGCGTACCCAAATACAATAAATAACAAGGGAAGGTTTATGAGTAGCGGTTTGTCCATGGCATAGATGGCAGAAATTTTAAAACTGCCTGTATAAAGATGAATCCCTGCTAAAACAATGATAATCAAAGGTTCGTATGTAAGAATCTGAATGAGTTCCCGGTTGGCTCCGGCCTGGCTGAATGGAGAGGGGACAAGAAATGCACCTATGACCAGGAAAACTGCTCCAACAGCCTGGACAAAAAAAATCAGCAGAAGATCAGACTGGGCGAAAAACAGCCCAACAGATACCATAGCAGCCGCCAGGTATATGTATACACACATGGGCTGGAATCTGTGGGCAATCATCGGGGTTTTTCCCCAAAGCTTTGCAATATCATAAAGTGGCTGAAGCAAAGGGGGGCCGGTTCTTGACTGAAATTTTGCTGTAAGGATGCGGTCGGTACCGGCGATTAGGATGCCGGCAAACGGCGCAAATACAACACCCAAAATGGCATATAAAAGGGTCATTATATAGATGCTCCTATCATAATAAGAATTAGAATACCGGCACAGGCATTCACAATTCCGGATAATTTTTTCTCACCAAAAAAGCCGGACAGATAGTAGTTGCTTTGAAGGCTGCTGGTAATCTTATTCATTGGGCCAATATAAGTGCCCGTTTCCTGTCCGCTGATGCCTGACATGTAAGGACCTGAGATTTCTTTGTCTGTACTGTGGCGGGATTTGGCAAGTGCAAAAAGAAAAACGCCGATGGCTATCACAAACAACGGAATAACGGCAAAAGATCCTGCGGTACTGTCAAGCCCGCCGTTTACTACTGCAAAAGCAGCAGTCCCAGTGAAATCAGTCAGTATCATCCTGGAATAGATAAAAGGGGCTAAAATACTGAGCACAATGGCTGAGATCAATAAGGTAATCAAAGGAAACCTTGCAATACCTGACAGGTGTTCGGGTTTTGATTCACCTTTAAAATCAGATCCCATGAGAATGCCGGCCCATCTGGCCCAGTATACAACTGTCAGGGCAGATCCCATGGCCAGCATAAGTAGGATGAACAAATTTCCGGCAGCTGATCCTATTGCCATCCATTTGCCCAAAAGCATGCCAAAAGGCGGCAGGATCATGGTAAGTATACCCATGGTAATAATCATAGCGGTTTTGGGCATTTCCCCAAATAATCCGCGCATATCTTCGATATCCCTGCTGCCGATATGCTGTTCAATGGAACCCATGCACAAGAAAAGCAGGGCTTTGGATACGGCATGGAAAATAACCAAAAGAATAGCTGCGGTGATAGCTGCATGAGTATTGATACCGGCACAGGCCAGAATCAGTCCCAGGTTGGAAATTGTAGAATAAGCCAGTACTTTTTTCCCGTTGCTCTGGCCTATGGCAAGCGCTGCTGCAGACAAAAAGGTAAATGCGCCGCAAAGGGCAACACCAGTGCTCAAATGGCTTCCTTCGAACGCTGGGGCAAATCGGATCACCAGGTATACACCTGCCTTAACCATTGTTGACGAATGGAGCAGGGCGGATGTGGGGGTCGGGGCAACCATGGCGCCAAGGAGCCATTTTTGAAACGGCATTTGAGCGGCTTTAGTAAATCCTGCAATGCAAAGCAGGCCCAATGGGATCAGCATCGCTTCCGTTCCTTTAAGGCTGCCTATAACGGCTTGGATATCAAGTGTGTGAAGCTGGGTATAAAGCAGTACAATGCCACCGAGAAGGGCCAGCCCACCGAGGGAGTTGATCCAAAGGGCTGTAAGGGAGTTCTGAGTTGATTCTTTTGTCTTGTCATGGCCTATGAGCAGAAAAGAGCACAAGGTTGTGATCTCAAAGCAGAAATAAAAAAGCATCAGGTCATTAACCATTACCAGTGCGTTCATCGCGCCGATGAAAAGCAGCAATAGGGCAAAAAACCTGGGCTGCCTGGAAGTGCTTAGTTTTAAATGGTCTTCATGGTGCTCCATATAAGGCAGGGCATAAAATACAATCAGGGATCCGGCAATGGAAATCAATACCACCATGATCAGTGACAGGTTATCACAGAATAATCCGGCTGAATGTCCGTGATTGCCGTTGAGCATAACAAACTCAAAATAGGCAAGCAGAGCGATCTGAACCAGGGATAAACCGGAAATGACACGGTTTTTGAATTTTATCCCGAAAAAAAGGATCAGACCTAGCAGGAAAAAATCTGCGATTTGGATAAAGGTTGAAAAATGGGCACTGGAGAGAAAAGCGGGCGTCGCGGCAGCAGAGCCATTCACCATAAGCAGCAGAGCGCTTACAGTGAGAATAGTACCGGTTGCTCCTACAATGACGAGTCTTGCTGCTTTCCCTCTGAATAATAAAGAGGCCAGCGCAGCACCAAACGGAACCAAAGTTAAACTTATGAATAGATTTTCAAACATAAAATCGGATATTGAAGAAAGAAAAATTTTATGTCAAGAAAAAAAACGAGAAAAGTGTAAAAAAGTATTGATTAATAAATTAAATGGTGATAAATATTAGACTTTTTTCAGAAATGAAAAAGTAGTCTTCTCTCCTTGGTAATATTTCCTAAAAAGATACTGTTTCAATAGAAAGTCGGGTGTTGTTGATTGGCCGGTTTATACGGCTATATCAGTGAGGAAGGTTTTAAGTGCAATAAAGAAGGGGCATCTTTTAGATAATAGATGCCCCTTCTTTGTGTATTACTCTAAGCGGGTGTGTTTCCCGTTAGGAAACTACTTAATTTTAATATGGCAGTCCCCGCATTTTGTGCCGGCTTTAACTTTCATAGTTTTGTGGCAGCCAATGCAGTTTTCATGAAGTGCAGATTCGTGATGCAGGATATCAACAGGTTTTTTCTTGTATTTACCCTGGAATGTTTTGTCTTTTTTAACCGCTTTTGCCCTGTTGTGGCATTCTGAACATTTCTGTACATCATCGCCCATTTTAAGATCGGCAAGGGGTTTGCCGTCTTTGTCATGGTGGCACTGTCCACAGGTGAGTTTGTAGTCTTCTGCGTGTTTTTTGTGGGTGAACTTTACAAGTTCAGTGGGTTTTTTGGCATCCGGACTTTTTTTGCGTTTCTTGTAAACATCACTTTCCATTGTAATGACATCTTCAACAGTTGTACCAGCCTGAAGGCCGGTAGCAAGGAAAATCACAGCAATTCCTGCAGCCAACAGTAGCGTGATCAAGTTCTTGTTCATAACCTCTTTGCTCCTTTAATAATTAACAATTTATTTTGCCTTTTTACCGGTGTGACTCACCGGATATTTCTAATGTATAATCGTATTTTTTACACCCAGGGGGGATAAAAAGTCAATACCAAAACCATCGGAATCAAGGTTGTACAGAGTCGTCTTGAGCCTGTTCTCCTTTGTTTTCAGTGGGTTCCTGACTTTCTTCTTGATCCGTGTCTTCATCGGTGTCATCTGTTTCAGTATCTGCTTTTTTCCCAAAGACTCTGGCACCGATAATGCTGATTTCGTAAAGAATCATAAGGGGAAGTGCCATCATGATCTGGGTGACCACATCAGGAGGGGTAATCAGGGCTGCGCCGACAAAAAACAGCAGAAGGGCATATTTTCTGTTTTTCTTTAGAAAATCAACATTCACCAGTCCCATACGTGCCATGAAAGTAATTACCAGGGGCAATTCAAAAACAAAGCCAAAGGCGAGCAGCATTTTTGATGCAAAGGAAAGGTACTCCTTCATGGAGGGCATGGCATGAATGGTATCTGTAGCAAACCCTAAGAAAAACTTGAAACCATATGGAAAAACAATGAAATAACCGAATGATGATCCGACCACAAAAAAGAAAATGGATAAAATAACAATCGGTATAAGGTACTTTTTTTCGTCACGGTAAAGTCCGGGAGAGACAAACATCCAAAATTCATAAAAAAGAACCGGCGTGGCCACAATAATACCTGTTAAAAGAGACACCTTTAAATAGGTAAAGAATGCCTCAGGAAGCCCTGTGAAAATCAGTTTTGCGTTACCTGCCTCTGACATAGCTTCCACCAGGGGGGCGGTAAGAATTTCAAATAGCTTTTCCTTGAAGAAATAGGCGGCGACAAATCCCACACCTACTGCAATAAAAGACCGGACCAAGCGGTCCCGCAATTCGCCCAAATGTTCAGTAAATGGGCTTTTATCAACGTCACTGCTCATGGCTTTTACGTATACCTGTGATTATTTTT
>JAKSAU010000609.1 GCA_022361535.1 Desulfobacterales bacterium | reverse complement strand
TTTCAACCTTGCCCACGAGTCATGGCGAAAAAACCGTTATTCGTGTATTGGACAGTCAGTCCATTATCCGCGGTTTGGATCAACTCGGCATGGAAGATGATGTGGTGGAAACCTTCCGTGAACAAGTTGCCTTACCGCATGGTGTCTTCCTGGTAACCGGACCGACCGGTTCAGGTAAGAGTACCACACTTTATTCGGCTTTACGACAGATGGACGGTGACCGTTTAAATGTGTCGACCGTTGAAGATCCGGTCGAGTATCAGCTTGATTTTTGTAATCAAGTGCAGGTGCAGGAAACGATCGGTATGACCTTTGCTGCCGCTTTACGTAGCTTACTACGTCAAGACCCGGACATTATCATGGTCGGTGAAATTCGCGACAATGAGACGGCACGTATTGCTATTCAAGCGGCCTTGACAGGTCACTTAGTCCTTTCAACCTTACACACCAACGATGCACCGAGTAGTATCACCCGTATGGTAAACATCGGGATCGATGCTTACCTCATCGCGGCATCGTTAAACGCCGTATTGGCACAACGTCTTGTGCGTAAGATTTGTTCGAAATGCAAGACTGCTTGGGAAGTACCAGAAAACATGCGACGTTATATAGAACGCTCAGGTATTCAGACCGATGGTCTTATGCACGGAGCAGGATGTGACGCGTGCCGTGGTTCCGGTTATTCCGGGCGTCTTGGTATCTATGAATTGATGGTGATTGACGATAAATTCCGCGACATGATCAATATGGATTCATCGGTGAGTAATATGCGACGAGCCTTCCGTGCCAGTGGGCAAGCGGCCCTCTTTGACGACGGTATGAAAAAAGTCGAACGAGGATTAACCACGGTCGAAGAGGTACTCCGCGTGACCGAAGTGTATGGTATCACCGAAGATGAAGCCTTTATTGAGAATGACGTTTAAGACAGAACCGTGCCCGGATAAGGTGGGCAGGAAAGGGGTCGACCATGGTCGATATTAAAAGTATATTAGCGGCTGCCGTAAAACATCGTGCGAGCGATATTCATATCAATGTAGGCATGCCTCCGGTCATCCG
>JAKSAU010000808.1 GCA_022361535.1 Desulfobacterales bacterium | reverse complement strand
GCTACCTTTACAGGAAGGTACCCCGGACGCTTTGGCCGGGCAGCCTTACACGCAAACAATGAAAAAGTATTTCCAATAGGTACTCCAAACCTGGCTAATATGTTCAAAGCTGAAGGCTACAGAACATTTATCAGTGGAAAATGGCATATGGGATCAGACACTGTAAATGGCCCCAACAACCATGGTTTTGATGAAAGTTATGGTTCACTTGCTGGTGCTGTGGGTATGTACGATCACAGATACCGGGTTGGCAACCCATATGAACAAGCATGGCACAGAAATCACCATCCCATTCAAGGCAATGAAGATGGAGTTCATGCTACGGATTTAATTGCTCAGGAGGTTCAATCAATTATAAAAAAAGAGAACGATCCTTTTTTCATTTTTACTACATTTCATGCTCCTCATACTCCACTTGATGAACGTGGAACTTTTGTTGACCGTCCTACCCAGCTTGACCCAAATGATACAACAAGGTGGTTAAATGAATCTGAAATCAAATGGTTTAATGACCCAGAAGGGAAAATACAACGAGAAGCAGATCCGGAGAAACGTTTGCTCCTTGCAACTGTCAATCACCTGGACGATGCTATTGGAAATATAATTAAAACTTTGGATGAGGAAGGTAAACTGGAGAATACCCTTATTCTATTTTCATCAGATAATGGACCGCAAGTAAACTGGAATGGAAATGCATATCCGGATGACCTTCATCTTACTGATTTTAACCAACCAATCCCAATGAGAGGTTCAAAACTGGATGTTTGGGAAGGTGGAATACATGTTCCGGGGTTTATTTACTGGAAAGGTGAATTGGAAGCTAAAAAAGTAGATGACCAGGTTCATATTATCGATTGGTTCCCTACTCTGGCAAACCTGATTGGGCATAAAAAACACACAGAATATGATCTGGACGGAATTGACCTTGCACCTGTTCTTTTTGAAAATAAATCTCTGGAGACAAGGGATTTGTATTGGATATGGCATCCAAACACCAACCGATGGGCTTTACGATATGGAGATTGGAAAATTGTCAAGTACGGAACAGATGAACCACAATCAGCAGAAGACTGGGGATTGTACAATTTAGTAAATGATCCCAAGGAAGTAACTGACGTAGCCGCGAATAACCCGGAAGTCGTTGAGAAACTACACCAAATGTTTTTGATACAACGAGCAAAAGATAAAAAAGAATAGTTCATCTTTATGTTGTTGCTAAATTCATTTTAAAAGAAAGGAGCATGTCATGTTTAGGGACTTTGTTACACTATTCATTTTCTGTATCGCAACATTGCTATCATCGGCACAAAAACCTAATGTTTTATTTATTGCCATCGATGATCTTAATGACTATGTGGGTTGTATGAATGGTGCGTTAAGTGCACCGACCCCAAATATTGACAGGTTAGCTGAACAAGGCATGCTTTTTACTAATGCTCATTGCCAGGCACCTATTTGTGGCCCATCAAGAGCAAGTATTATGACAGGACTTTACCCTTCGTCCAGCGGGAACTATCTTCAACTAAAAGATCAATATATAAAAGAAGGCAGTGAGCTTTCCAGACAATCCATATTCTTACCTGATTACTTTGAGCAATACGGCTATAAAACCATGGGAGTGGGTAAGATTTACCACAACGGTGATGCTGCTCAAACATTTGATGAGTATGGAGGCAACCAAGGCACATATGGCCCCCGCCCTAAAGAAAGGATTAACTATGATCCGGCAAAAATTCCAGGCAAAGTAGGCAGAACCTCAACTGATTGGGGTGTATACCCAGATCGAGACAGCTTGATGCCGGATTATCGAAGTGCTAAGTGGGCCGTTCAAAAGCTACAAGAAGAACATGATAAGCCATTCTTTCTTGCTGTTGGTTTTTATC
>JAKSAU010001009.1 GCA_022361535.1 Desulfobacterales bacterium | reverse complement strand
CGTTACCAATCACCATGTCATTAAGGATGCAGACCAGATAAAAGTCATACTTCATGACAAACAAGAGTATGATGCAAAGATTATCGGTGCTGATCCCATGACAGATTTGGCCTTGATCAAAATTGAGGCAAAAGGTCTCAAACCGTTGAAATTTGGCTCTTCTGAAGGCGCAGTCGTCGGATCATGGGTGGTGGCCATCGGTTCTCCCTTTGGTTTGGAACAGACTGTTACTGCGGGGATTATTTCTGCCAAGGGACGTATCATCGGCTCGGGCCCCTATGATGATTTTATCCAGACTGATGCGTCAATTAATCCGGGTAATTCAGGCGGCCCTTTATTAAACCTTGATGGGCAGGTCATTGGTATTAATACTGCCATTGTAAGGTCCGGGCAGGGGATCGGTTTTGCCATTCCGTCTGATATGGCCACAGGGATTATAGACCAGCTTAAAAGCTCCAGCCACGTTTCAAGAGGCTGGCTTGGTGTTGCCATCCAGAATGTCAGCAAAGAGATGGCAGAATACTACAAACTGAATCCGGGTGAAGGCGTTTATGTGGCCAAAGCCTACGAAGATAATCCCGCCCATGAAGCCGGTATTCGCCAGGGCGATGTCATCGTAAGTATTGACGGTAAAAAGATTGATTCGTCCAGGGATCTGACCATTACTATCGCCAACCTTAAGGTTGGCCAGAGAGTCAAAGTGAAATTGATCCGTGATGGTGATGAAAAGATTATACCTGTCAAACTTGGTGAACGGCCTAATGAAATGGCAGATTCAAACTACAATGATAAAGGGCTCAAAGAATTTGATGAGTTCGGTTTTATGTTTCAATCACTTGATGAAGAGACTGCCGAACATCTTGGATATCCTTCAGGAATCAGGGGCCTTGTTGTCACCCAGATTAAACCGGGAACACTTGCTGCACGTTCTGGTGTGAGAATTGGCGATC
The DNA here is from genome assembly GCA_022361535.1 of Desulfobacterales bacterium. The sequence goes on along the minus strand of JAKSAU010001009.1, from coordinate 318 downwards.
TGCTTGTTGAAATTAATCATAAAAAGATTAAAACCATAGGTGATTATACCAAAACCCTCAAAAAGATAGACAAAGGGGATACTGCCCATATGTTGTTCAGGCGCGGTAATTCTCAGGTATTTGTGGTACGGTTTGTCAAAGAATAGTGATTTGGTGAATTCTTAAGTTAATCCTAACCGGATGCCGGGCAGAGTGCCCGGCATCCGGTTTTTAAACACAGGAGAGGTTATGCTCAAAGTATATGGTGCCGCATGGTGTCCCCATTGCACTCAGACAGTTGATTATTTAAAACAAAAGAATATCGCGTTCGAGTATATT
>JAKSAU010000241.1 GCA_022361535.1 Desulfobacterales bacterium | reverse complement strand
TTTAAATAATCGTCTATAGAAATTCTCAAAATAAATTTCCGATTGGCCCTGGTGAACAAGGGTATCCCATATAACAGATACCGGCTCGTTAGTTCCAAGAAGCGGCTGCCGAATTTTTTTCAAAAAATCCGCCTGATGCCGCCTTCTTAGAACTAACGAGCCTAAGTACTCAAATGGCAATACCTTCTTTTGAGGATACTGCCGATAATTAATCTAACCGCATTATAAAGGAATATACTTTTGAGAATCCCTATAAAAGGCCTTCGTTCCAAAAGAAAGAGATTTTTATGAGTGACGTTTTTTAAGTGCCTTGACTGGCACAGGGATTATTAAAGGGGTTAATAGGACGTGGTAATTTTGAAAAATTCTTTGATTTCCGTTTCCTTGCGTTTTAGCTGATCAATGGTCAATCTCAGCACGGACTCATTCACACCGATTTTTTTAGGCGCATTTTTGATGGTAACCGGTATTGGATTGCCCGAATGCCCGACCCCGGCTTTTTGGGTTAGGTAGTCGGCAAGGTTGATAATTAAAGATTGGTGCCTGAACTGAACCGGAGCTGATTCCGGGTTATGGTGAAACCGGCAGGGAAGGATAATGGATGGCGGAAAATTCCATCGTTTCATAAGCAGGGCTGACAATACTGCATGGTCTAATTTAAGTACGGCATTTTCACTGAAATAGAGCGGCCGTTTATTTTCCATGGCAAACTGCCGGACTTCGGTATATTCCTCTTTAAAATAGACAGAAAAGATCACTTTGCCCATATCGTGGAGCAGGGCGGGTATAAATATTTTTCCTGCGATCCCCGGGTTGGTGCGTTTGGCAAGTTCCTTGGAAACTGTGGCTACGCCGATACCATGAATCCATAATGCCTTCATATCCAGGGTCAACCCAGCTGTATTTGACACACTGGATAATATCCCCATACCCAAGGCAATACCAATTATTTCATCAAAGCCTATGACAGATATGGCACGCTTAATGGTTTCTACTTTGTTTTTCTGGGCGTAATAGACAGAGTTGGCAAGCTTTAGCAGCTTATTTGTCATTGCCTGGTCATAGGAAATGACATCAGCTAATTTTTCCGTGGTTGTATTTTCATCGGATGCCACGCTGATGATTTGGTCAACAACAACCGGGAGAGTGGGCAGGTCACTCTCCCGTTTTTGGATCATTCTTAAAATCTGTTCTTTTACTTCCATTTAATCCTTTTCGTCAAAACGGTTTACAAATACCTTGTCATAATCAAGGGTTTCCTTTGTATGTCCGTCTTTTTTCTCGGCAGGATACCCTATCGCAATGATTGATTCAATCATTAAATTATCGGGTGCAAGCAAAAGATCTTTAATATAAGTATCGGCACTCAGGTCCTGGCTATGGTCTCTTTTTCGAATTTGTATCCAGCAAGACCCCAATCCCAATGAGGCTGCAGCCAGGTGAATAAAGGCTGAAGCAATGGAGCAGTCTTCAACCCAGACGTCAGAAGCTGTGGCATCTGCACATACAACTATTCCTAATGGCGCGTTTTTTAAAAACGATGCACCGTGAGGTTTGGCTTTAGACAGTTTTTCAAGCAGGTCAGGATCGTCCACGACGATAAACCGCCAGGGATTAAAACTCCTTGAGGACGGGGATCGAAGAGCAGCCTCAATTAACTGGTCACGAATTTCTTTACTTATAGGTTCTGAAGTAAATTGGCGGATACTTCTGCGTTGTCTGATCAAATCTAAGAACATGGGTCCTCCTAAACAAGCATAATGAATATAAAGGGGCAGGCAGACAGGGCCGGTCAGTATATTTACACGACAGTATAGTGATAGGACAGCTTTTTAATGAAACCGGGTAATGTTGATACTTCCCTTGGCATTCATTTCATCAAATTTCTTTCTTAAAAAGCGTTTAAATTTGTTCCGGGTAAAGGGCCACAGCAGCATAAGGCCTGCAACATCGGTGAGAAGACCAGGGGTAATTAGCACAAGGCCTGCAATCAAAATAATTAAAGCGTCTATCAACTCTTCGGCAGGCATAATTCCCTGATTTAAATTCTGCTGGACCTTGAGCATTGTATTTAAGCCTTCCATTCTTGCCAGCCAGGCCCCTGCAAATCCGGTCAGGATGACCAGCAAAACCGTATTAAATCCACCGATGACACTGCCCAGGTTTATAAGCAGATAGAGTTCTATCACCGGAATGAGGGTAAAACATAAAAAAAGTCTAAATAGCATGAAGCTGCTCCCAAATGGTTAATATCTTAACGCATAATGGCGATGAAACTCTTTTTGTCAAGGTACCGGGGTCCAATCAGGATTCAAGTATCCGTCCCATCATCTCCTTTAATAGCTTGGCTGCAGTCATTGCCGTCATGGAAATAAAATCCCGGTCCGGATTTAATTCTACTATATCACCGCCGATTAGTTGTCCTTTAAATTTCTGGATAATATCAATTACCTGACGTGAACTAAGCCCGCCGGGTTCATGATGAGACACACCCGGTGCAAATGCCGGATCCATACAGTCAAGGTCAATGGAAAGATACACAGGCCCTTCAAATTCGAGACTGTCAAGCCAGTCCATACCAAAACGTACCTCATGTACCTCCACATTAAATTTTTCAGCCTGATCCCTTAAATGCCCGGTCATGGTTCTGATGCCGGCCTGTACCAGGCGGCCGGCAAGTTTTTGTTCCATAATTCTTGCAAAGGGACAAGCATGGGATAAAGGATTGTCCTTCAACGAATCATAAAGATCCGGATGTGCATCAAGGTGGAGTATGTTCAGATTTGGATAATAGTCTGCAAATGCCCGGATGACAGGAAATGTAACGGAATGGTCTCCCCCCAGGCTGATAACCCGGTTGTTATGATCGAGCAGGGTTTTAACCGAGTCAGTGATGCGGTGAAAGGTCTCAGTTGTCTTTCCGGAACAGTCCACATCCCCCACATCAAAAAGATTGCCATGGTTGCCAAGATCAATGCCGGTTTCAGTCCACAGGTTTGCAGAATCACTGATATAGCTTTCCCGGATACGGGCAGGGCCGCCCAAGGCGCCTTTTCTAAATGAGCTGTTTTCATCAAAAGGGATGCCGAGTATACAGAGGGCATTTTCAGGTGTCTTGGTTGCAGGATTCATTATTTACCTCATTTATTGCTTTCAGGGGAACGAGTTTACGGCCCGAAGACCATATATTTTCCGGAACTTGAGCTTTGACAGAACGGTTCAGGATATCAATAAAGTTGTCTCTTGAAATTTCTTTTGCACCCATGCGCAGTAAGTGATCCGTTGTGACCTGGCAGTCGATCATATCAAATTCATGTAAGTCAAGGTACTCGGCAAGGGCAACAAGTGCTACTTTGGAGGCGTCGGGCACCTTGCTGAACATGGATTCGCCAAAAAAGGACTTTCCAATGCTTACCCCGTATAATCCTCCTGCAAGACAACCGTCCTGCCAAGCCTCCACGGAGTGGGCGTAGCCCATCTTATGAAGCATTATATAGGCTTCAATCATTTCATCCACAAGCCATGTACCTTCGTCCTTATTCTGTCTTGGCTGGGAACAGGCAATAATGGTCTGCTCAAAGGCAGTGTTGATTTTAATAGAAAAGGAAGCTTTTCTGATTTTTTTCTTTAAGCTTCGGGATATTTTAACATCTGAAGGGTCAAGTACTAATCTGGGGTCGGGGGACCACCAGAGGATGGGTTCGTTGTTTGAAAACCAGGGGAATATACCATTCCGGTAAGCCAGAATTAACCGTTGGGGTTCAAGGTCTCCTCCGATACAGAGGAGACCGTCGGACCTTGCCAGCCAGGCTGGTGGGAATTCAATCCGGTCAGATAACCTGAAAAGGGGCATCAGGCAGATTTAAAGTTAAAGGTCAACTCTTCGTTTTTCAGCCCGATAGATAGTTTACCGCCTTTTTCAAGCTTACCGAACAGAATTTCATCTGTGAGCTTGTCCTTTATTGTTGTCTGGATCAGGCGGGACAACGGCCGGGCACCAAACTTGGGATCATAACCTTTTCGTGCCAGATGGGTTCTTGCCTTGGCAGAGTAAGTCAATGAGATATTCTTGGCTTTTAGCATGGCCTTGAGCTCTCTCATATTCTTGTCTACTATCAGTTCCATCACCTGTTCGGACAAGTGGTTGAACTGAACGATGCCGTCCAGGCGGTTTCTGAACTCAGGGCTAAAGGTTTTTTCAACTGCTTTAAATCCTTTGGTATCGGCGTTGGCTGTCTGGGAACCAAAACCGATTGAATTGGCGCTCATTTCCCTGGCACCAGCATTTGAGGTCATGATGATGATTACGTTTCTAAAGTCGGCAGACTTGCCGTTGTTGTCCGTAAGCGTTGCATAGTCCATGACCTGGAGCAGGATGTTATACAGATCCATGTGTGCCTTTTCAATCTCATCCAAGAGCAGCACGGAATGGGGGTATTTGCGGATATTGTCTGTCAGTATACCACCCTGGTCAAATCCGACATATCCCGGAGGGGCACCAATGAGACGTGATACGGCATGCTTTTCCATATATTCGCTCATATCGAATCTTAAAAACTCAATGCCCATATTGGCAGCAAGCTGTTTGGCTACTTCTGTTTTTCCTACGCCTGTGGGGCCCATGAACAAAAATGAACCGATGGGACGGTCTGGTGTGGCAAGGCCTGCCCTAGACCGCTTGATTGCTGTGGCCAAGGTATTTATGGCATCATCCTGGCCGTAAATCACGTTAAAAAGTTTATCAGGCAGGGATTCCAGGTTGGATTTGTCTGCAGAGGTGACATTGGATACAGGTACTTTTGCAATTTTAGCAACGATATTTTCAATGTCCTTCGGACTTACGTTTTTGCGCTTTCCGGCACTTTTAAGACGCAGGAATGCCCCTGTCTCATCAATGACATCAATTGCCTTGTCAGGCAGAAACCGGTCATTGATATATTTGTCAGACAGATAAGCGGCAGCTTCAATGGTTCTATCCGGATATTTAAGGCCGTGGTGGTCTTCATAATAGGGGCGCAACCCTTTGAGAATCTCAGTGGTTTCATCCACACTAGGTTCGGACACCTCTATTTTTTCAAACCGTCTGGAAAAGGCCCGGTCTTTTTCAAAATGGTTTTTATACTCTTCGTAAGTAGTCGTACCAATGCACTTGATATCACCGGATGAAAGAGCTGGTTTTAAAATGTTGGATGCATCCATAGAACCGGAGGTTGTGGCGCCGGCACCTACAACCGTATGAATTTCGTCAATTACCAGCAGGGCGTTTTCTTTTTGCTCCAGGGCATTGATTACATCTTTAAGACGCTGTTCAAAATCGCCCCTGTATTTGGTGCCGGCAAGCAGGGCACCCATATCAAGAGAATAAAGTTCACAGTTTTCCAGAAGGTCTGGTACGGATTTGTCATTTATTTTAAGGGCCAAGCCTTCGGCAATAGCGGTCTTACCCACGCCGGGATCACCCACCAAAATGGGATTATTTTTCCGGCGGCGGCAAAGCACCTGCATGACTCTGTCTGTTTCCAATTCTCTTCCGATAAGTGGATCGATCTTCTCATCTTGAGCCCGTTTCAGTAAGTTGGCCGTAAAGGATTCCAAAGGATCTTTTTTCTTCTGGCGTTTAGGTTTTGGATCAGCCTGGCGAAAAAGTTTTTGGCCAGGATCTTCCTGGGGTGCTTCCTTTTTCCCGGTTTCTGATTCATGGGAAATCTGCTTGAGCACATCCAGACGGGTTATCCCTTCCGCTTCCAGATAAAATGCTGCATGGGAATCTTTTTCCTGGAATATGGATGCCAGGATGTCTCCAAGGTTGACTTCGGATTTCTCCGCACTTCTTGCATGATTGATGGCTCGCTGAATCATCCGCTGGAATCCGATTGTCTGCTGGAGTACATACTCTTCCTTGGAATCAATCTTGGTCAGCTTTTCATCAAAAAATTTTTCAAGCTCTTCTTTTATCTGTTCCGGGCTTCCGCCGCATTTTTCGATGGTTTCCAGTCCGGTTTCATGGTTAAGGATGGCGTAAAGAACGTGTTCAACACATACATACTCATGCCTTCTTTTTTTTGCTTCCCGAACGGCAAAACCGAGAGCTGTACTGAGTTCTTTGCTTATCATAGATTCCTTACTCCTTTTCCATAGTGCTTTTTAAGGGAAATCCTTTGCTGCTGGCCATATTATGAACTGTTTCAACTTTTGTTTCAGCAATTTCACGTGGATAGATGCCGCAGACTTCCTTACCCTTATTATGTACATTAAGCATGATTTGTGTCGCTTTTTCAAGTGATTTTCCGAATACCCGGACCAGGATATCCACCACAAACTCCATAGTTGTATAATCGTCATTATGAAGCAGGACTTTATACATGGGTGGATGATCTTCCTTGGTATCAGACGATATTCCCGGTTTGGTTTTCGAATCCGTAGACGTCATATCCGTCACCTTGGGGTTTTATCAATCTTTAATTCATACAGCATTTTTTGTATTTTTTACCACTGCCGCAAGGACATGGGTCATTACGCTGAACTTTTTGGGTGGAGCGTTTCACCGGCTTTTTAATTGTTGGTTCGTCTGAATGTGAGAAGGTCAGGTCCTGCTGTTCTTCCTTTCTCATTTCATCCACCTGGTCCGGAGAGGCAATCTGGATTTTAAACAAGATGTCCACCACCTCTTCCTTGATCCTGTTCATCAACCCCTGGAACATGTCAAACCCTTCTTTCCGGTAAATTCTCAAAGGATCCTGTTGGGCATATCCTCTCAGCCCAATGCCTTCTTTTAGATGATCCATGGAAAGAAGGTGTTCTTTCCACCTTGTGTCTACCGTTTGAAGGATAATAAACCGTTCCAACTGCCTCATCTGCTCAGGCCCGATAAGCTGCTCTTTGGCTTCGTAGTGGGCCAGTGCTGCATTGAACACGAATTCGTTTAACTGTTCTAGAGAATAATTCTCCTCAACGGCTTTGTCCAGTGGCAAGGACATGTTAAATAGCTTTTTAATTTCAGAATCCAGTCCTTCAAGATCCCAATCTTTGATAGGGGTTTTATCGATGACAAACCCTTCAACCAAGTCGTAGGACAGATCTTCGATCATATCCAGCGTAACCTGCCTTAAATCTTCTGAGCCTAAAGCCTGGCGGCGTTGACGATAGATAACCTCACGCTGTTGGTTCATTACATCGTCATATTCCAGCAAATGCTTTCTGATTTCAAAGTTATGTCCTTCAACCTTTGACTGGGCATTTTCAATGGCCTTGGAAATGAATTTATGCTCTATATGTTCGCCTTCTTCGATTCCAAGCCGGTCCATGACCGCATGAATCCTGTCTCCGCCGAAGATTCTGAGCAAATCGTCTTCCAGGGAAAGATAA
>JAKSAU010001063.1 GCA_022361535.1 Desulfobacterales bacterium | reverse complement strand
TCAAATGATCCTTTGTTGAGAATCAGTGGGGAGGTCTCATCTGCACAGGCAAGATCTTTTCTAAGTTTCAAGGTTGAGGTCACACTTGTGTGATCCTCTTGAATGTCAAATTTAAGGTCAATGTGGTCGACGATAAATTCAAACGGGCGATAGTCTTTGAGGTATTTTTTTTTATGTGTAGTCATAATGAAAAAAAATAACCCGCCTCTGCGGATTGTCAATTCTATTGGATTCCTAATTTCAAAAAGCGTATCAATAAAAGGCTAAACAATGTCAAATGGTTTTCTCACATTTTTTTGAGAGTGTGAAAGACTAAAATTTTTAAAAGAAGTCAAAAAAGGAACAGTATACAAGATGAGCCCCTTATAGAAGGCTATTGATTGACAACAATATAGACCTGAATTATGATTCTCAACCAAATTGTAATCTAACACGATTCACGTCATCAATAAACAGGATGAGTCCTTGGAATAACCATAGATCTGTGTAACAGCAATTGAAAGGTACATACATTAAATGAAAATAACTATTATCGGCGCCGGCTATGTAGGTCTTGTTACCGGAGCATGTTTTTCTGAAATGGGAAGCCATGTAACTTGTGTAGACATTGATCAGGACAAAGTTGACAATCTGAAAAAAGGAATTCTTCCTATTTACGAACCAGGACTTGAACCCATCGTTCTCAGCAATTTTAAAGAGGGAACACTGGATTTTACTACCAGCCTGACCCAAGCCGCACAGGATTGCAGCATCTTTTTTATTGCTGTGGGTACACCGCCCGGTGAAGACGGATCTGCAGATCTTCAATATGTGCTTGAAGTGGCCCGCCAGATTGGCCGTGTAATTGATGATTATGCTGTCATTGTTGATAAATCCACGGTACCTGTTGGTACTGCCGATAAGGTAAAGGCCGCAGTAAAAGATGAACTTGATCAAAGGGGAGCGGATATCCAGTTTGATGTCGTTTCCAACCCGGAGTTTTTGAAAGAAGGAGCCGCTGTTA
>JAKSAU010000861.1 GCA_022361535.1 Desulfobacterales bacterium | reverse complement strand
TGCCGCCATTCCCGTGGCCGGCAGGATGGGTTGGATGCCCCGTTCCCTGAAAATCCGCACAGCCTCATCGTCGGAAACAATGTTGTCCGTTCCCCAGTATCCCCAGTTAACGGTTTTGACGGGGAACCGGAGCCGGGTGTTCAGATGAAGGGCCCAAGCATCCTGGAAAGTGGAGGCTGCCGCATAATGACTTCTTTTGAGGTTGCCGAAAAAAGACTGGGCTGAAGAGAAAAACACCATGAAATCCAGTTCTTCCCGTTCAAAAACCCTGCCCAGCACCCGGCTGCCTTCCACTTTAGGGGCAAGAGAGGACCGGAACAGGCCTTCGTCCATTTCACGAATCGTCCATTCCTCCCATACCATGGCGGAATGGAAAACCCCGTTTATGGGGCCGCGGGATGATTTAATCTCTTCCACCGACGCTTTGAAACATTCATGGTCCGTGATATCCGATTGAACGTATGACAGGGAGGCTTTTCCCGTTTCAATCCGGTCCAGTTTTTCCTTTTTTTCCGGTGTCAGCGGGCTTCTTCCCATGAGGATGAGATGGCCCGAGGTTTTTTCCGCCAGGTGCCGGGCCAAAACAAGGCCCACCGCGCCCAGCCCCCCGATGATCAAGTAGACTCCGTCCTCCCGGAACGGGGAATCCTGGGCAGCCGGCAGGTTCGTGGGAAGCAGCCGTTCCTCGTACCGGCCGCCATTCCTGAAGGCGATCTTCCGGATAACGTTTTTCCCGGGTTCGCCCGCGATTTTCTCCACCAGGTGCCGGCCCGCGTCTTTGGCCAGGGCATCGGCAATGTCGGTGCCGTCAAGGTCCAGGCAACAGGCGCGGATTCGGGGAAATTCCTTGGGGATGCAAGCGGTAAAACCGGCCAGGGCAGCCCCGTACGGGCGTGTCCGTTCACCGGGCAAAACCGGCCAGGCATTATTGGTCACCACTTTCAGCTCCAGGGCGTTGTCCAACAGTCCGTTCCCGTCCAAAAACCGCATCAGCCTGAACAGGGAGAATACCCCGTATTCCTGGCATTCCCGGAACGCCCCCCG
>JAKSAU010000193.1 GCA_022361535.1 Desulfobacterales bacterium | reverse complement strand
AGGTCCTGGGTTGAAACGTTGCTTCCGTTTGAATTCTGAATGCTGCATCCTGAAGTCAGGATGAATCGCTTCGCTCCTGTTTAATATCTGGAACGTTTTTTCTTAATCGATTTTTTCAGATCTATTTTAACCACAATTGTTGTTAATTTTTGTGCAAAAGTTTTAACATAACAACAATTAAAATTCCAGTTCATCTTTTAACCCTGATAAGAGACTGAAAATACATAGATTTATTTACAAAACCATGCTCCGGGTTTGCATTTTTTAAAAAACCGCCTCTTGTTTTGGCCCTGACCATCGCACAATAGAGCGATTGATGTGAATCATTGGTCGATTCAATTTACCTAGCCAGGGTGAAAGACTGTCGATTTGACGGGTCAAACCTGGTTACACTATAGGAAAAACCCTATGGTTCGCTGGCAGATGATACACCCGTGGTTGCTTGCGATTTTTAGCTCTCGCAACGCCCAACGGGCGAATGGAGCTACTTCGGGTTTATTTAATTGCAGATAGCAGCGTAACAATCGGAGATAATGGAGGTGTGAACGGGCATGGTGGATAAAGCTAATGAAACAAAGGTTCCCGAAGGAAACAATCAAAATGTGTTTAAACAATAATTACAATCCCAAACCGTTTAAGACTAAACAAAGCAATTTGCAGAAATAGGTATACTGTCCCCGGATTTCGGATTTCAGTTCTTTGTCTCAGATTTTGCGACCTTAAGATCTCTTGGTTAGTACAGGATTAGATAGAAAATCACATACTTTTAAATCATACTGCATCACTTTTGTCTACATTTTCGTAGATGCATTTTAATCTATTTGATATGCTCCTACGACATCCAATAACAAAATAGCATCAAGCAAACAAGGAATGAAAACGACTATATCAAAAAGAACCGGTGAAAAAATGGCCAGGGTAACGGTAACAATACCGGTAGATCTTTTAGAGAAGATAGACAAGAAAGCTAAGAAGCTTGGCATTTCTAGATCAGGAATCACTGAAAGGCTTTTAAAAAAGGCTTTAGATAGTAAATAAGAATATAATTTTTAATTGATTAGTTTAGTTGGTAATGAACAAAGAGGATATAAAATGATTAAAAAAATTAAAATAAAAAACTTTAAAAAGTTAGATGAATTGCAACTAGATAACTTGACGAAGATAAATATCATTGGTGGAGAAAACAATACTGGTAAAACCTCATTTTTGGAGTCATTGTTCCTTTTTTTTGATCTTCTAAATCCAAATGCGATCATCAAACAACTGGTTTGGAGAGGAACAAAGGGTTTTGAACTGACTAAGGATTCTGTATGGCTTCCAATTTTCAAAGAGTTTGATATTAGTAAAAATATAGAAATTGAACTGGATAGTTATAATGAATGTAGTGAAAAACTGAAAATAAAACATAATAAAGAATTTAAAAAGAAAATATTTTCACAACAATTAACATTCGATGGAACTGAAAATATTACTGAGCCAATTTCGATAACCGAAAGTTTGGATTTCGAATATATTAAAGATAAAAAAACTGAGGCATTAGTTCACTCAATGATTGACTATGGAAAAGTTGAATTTAATATTGAAAAAACGACATCATCCTTAAAAAGAGCAGCATTTATTCATGACTCATCACAAAATAATCTAAATGAATTAGCTAACGCTTTTGGGAAAATTGAAGTTTTAAGCCAGACGAAGGAAATAGTAAATTTTTTAAAAATTATCGAGCCCAAATTAAAGTCATTAACAACAATAGCTTTGGGTAATCAGTCGATGATTTACGGTGACATAGATCTAAAAAGAAAAGTACCGATACAGTATATGGGTGGGGGGACAGTAAAGCTTTTAAGTATTCTACTTCATATCGCTAATGTCGAAGGTGGAGCAATATTTATTGATGAAATCGAAAATGGTTTTCATTACTCTGTGCAGCAAGGCATTTGGCGAACTATTCATAAAGCTGCAACAAAGTATAATTGCCAAGTGTTTGTGACAACCCATTCATATGAAGTGATAAAAAATTTACTTCCTATATTAACAAAGAAAAATCAAAAAGATTTCTCTTATATAAGATTTGAAAAAAAGAACAATATGATTAATACAAAGCAGTATGAATCTGACATGCTGCAAACAGCAATTGAACGCTCTTGGGAGGTTAGATAATGGAATCCCAGAGTAACATTAAAATATACAAGGAAAAACTGCTGCTCGTAGAAGGTAAGGACGAAATTAATTTTTTTCGTTCTCTATTAGATCATATGCAGATAAGAGAAATACAAGTTGAAGAAATAGGTGGTAAAGACAAATTTAAAATTGAGTTTCCGACTTTACTGTTAATTCCAGGATTTGAAAATTTAAAATCGATCTCAATTGTGAGAGATGCAGACACTAATGCAAAGTCTGCATTTGATAGTGTTGTAAATGTCCTGAAAAAAAATAATCAGGCGGCTCCAGACAATATTGGAACTTTCAGGAAAAAGGATGGAAGGAAGTATGGCATTTTTATTCTACCAGGGGGCAAATCTAGAGGGATGCTGGAAACGCTTTGTCTGGAATTAATGGCCGATCACCCTGCAATGCAATGCGTGGATGATTTTTTTGAATGTTTAACACTTACTTTCAAAAATCCTCAAAAACATGCCGGAAAAATCATAAAAAAGCCAAGAAATTCTGATAAATCAAAGATGAAAGCGTTTTTGGCAAGCCTTGAAAAAGACGTACCCAGCCTTGGGGTTGCAGCTTGCAAAGGTTACATCAATTTTGAATGCCCAAATCTAAATGATTTGAAAAAATTTATTGCAGAAATTTAGGTCTAAACTTGTAAAAAGAAACAGGAAAAATGTCAATTGCAGTTGAATGTTCTAATTGCCGAGACAGAAACAGCTAAAAAAATGCCAAATGTACATTCAAGTGCGGTTTTAGTAAAAAAACATCAGGCAAGGTTTATTGGATCGACTATGGAGATCCAGCTAGGCGCTTGAGACTTGGAAGGATAGGTGCAAGTAAGTTAACTGTTAAGAATCGCTTGCGTGAGGTTAAAACAGTAGTAGTCAAAGGTCAATTATTGATAAAAATCTAAATACAAAATTTACCCTTGGTAGTTTGATGCAATGGTATTTGAGTTTGACTGATACTGAGAAAAAAAGGCCTATAATCTATAATAGAGTGAAACAAGTACTTGCCCAAAATCAGGTGAAATCAGGGGACATGAAATGTAATAAGGCAATCAGGGTAGGACCGGACATGATTAAGTTTTTCGCTATCATTTCTTTCAGTTCTTCTATAGCAAACCACTTAATTTCAATGGTTTTGTTTCTGTCGAACTTCTTTACTTCATCCGTTACTTCACAACAAATCACATAGGTTAATGAGTCCGAGATGCCATTTACTGGATAATACTTATAAATCAACTTATGATTCTTGGTCCCAAGCCCTGTTTCTTCAAGTATTTCCCGATAGGCACCATCGAATATTTCATTTTCGTTTTCAAGAAAACCGGCAGGTGCTTCCCACTCGATTGAGTCAGTTGGGTACCTTGGAGTCTTGACAAGCAATATCTCCTCTTCTTTATTTACTACAATAGATGCAATGGAATCTTTTTTCATTTCAATAATATGATATTGTTCCAAAAGTCTTCCCGCCGGCAAAAGAACTTGATCCCTATGCAGATTGAGCCACTCGCTTTCATATAAAGTTTTACGTTCCAATCGTTTTGGTTTTTCTTGATTTCCCATTTTTTATAAATGCTTGGATGTGAACAAGGAGTGCCTTTGGTGGTAATGATCAACACACAAGTTGGAACCAATAGGTCGAGTATGGCGTTCACTAGTTTAGTCAATGTTCAGATTCCACCATTTGGTAGTAGCCATTTGGTTAATTTGAAAATAATATGAACGGAGAAATAGAATGGCAAGAATAAAATTAATCGTTTCAATTCGATAGGAAAGTAACAGGCTAACTTTGTATGATTTTGTAGAGATTTAGTTCTCCAAAACAAAAACGAGGATAAACATATAAGAAAAAAGTGATTAGCAATGAAAAAAGCCTTTTTCCAGTTAGCTCTCGCACTATCTGTCTATTTGACATATTACTTCCTTCGAAACGAATTATCTTTTTTGGGCTCACTAGGAATAAAACTTGATAGCGAGTCTCTTTTTATCTTCATCCTAGGGATTATCGTACTTTGCGTGCTGGATTACAGTTTTGGAAATGTTCATTTGAAGCTAAGAATTCCGGCATTTTCACGAATGTTAAATGCCATATCTTTTGTCATCTTCGAAGAAATACTTTTCAGAGCAATACTATTAAACGTTTTTCGTTATCTGCTATCAGATTTGGCTTCGGTGATAATTACTTCCATTATTTTCGGTATCTGTCATAAACAAAGGGGTTTAAACTATATCTACGTAGCAACTGTTGCAGGTCTGTTTTATAGCTATTCCTTTTTACTTGGTAATATTGAACTTTCAGCTGCTCAACATCTGGTTACTAACGTGATACGATATCTAATATTTTCGAACGAAAAACAGACTCGATCTGTCAATGTCGCCTGAATAAATGGATGATTAAGCTACACCTGGATAAGTCAAAAAAAAGAAACGAATCATTAACCCCAAGATGACGGACTATTCCTGCTTCAATGCGTTGGGTCCTTTAATAGTAAATCAAAGGGCGTAACATAGTACATGCCCGCTGGTTTCAGCATAATTCGGCACCAAATCGTTGACTGAGCGCTAGTTTCAGACACCTCATACAAGAGGAGCAGGAAGACCGTCAGCCTTGGCGGCATACCATTAATCATTTGATGGAAGACTAAGAATGCTGGCAATCAGTGAACAGGATATTACCAGCGCTGTTAGTGTTGATGAGCTGACAGACGCCATGGAACTTGCCTTTCGGACCTATGCGTCCGGTAACTTTTTAATGCCGGATCGCATGCACGTGCATTCAGGCGAAAACACCTTGTTGTTGATGCCCTGCTTCATGGGGCATAGCTTCAGCACTAAACTGGTTTCTGTTTTTCCGGGCAATACCACCAGTAATCAACCCGTCATCCAAGGAATCGTTATTCTCAATGATGGGGCAACCGGTAAACCGCTTGCTCTCTTAAACGGACCTAAACTCACTGCCATGAGAACGGCTGCTGTCGGCAGTCTGGGGATTCGTTTTCTGGCAGATGGAAAGGCTGATACGCTCGGAATAATCGGGGTTGGTGTTCAGGGAGTGCACCAGGCGGTCTTTGCTTGCAGGCAAAGACCATTCAGAAAGTTGATCGTTTTCGCCAGACACTCGCATTCACTGGACGGTTTTGAGCAAGAGACGGGTGAGCTATTCCCGGACATTGAATTAATTAAAGCAAAATCGGTCGAAGAGTTATTGGAGGATTCCCGGGTTGTCATTGCCGCTACCAGCTCGCATTTACCAGTCATGCCGGATGATGAAGGTCTGCTCAAAGGTAAATGTTTTATCGGTATCGGTTCATTTAAGCCCGACATGAGAGAATTTCCAAGGGTTTTGTATGGATTGGTTGATAAAATCTACACAGATACTGAATTTGCAAGCAAGGAATCGGGCGATCTGGTTGAACCTCTTAAAAAAGCATGGATCACAAAGAACCAGGTGACATCGTTATCCACCCTGATAAGCGGTAAAGTATCATTGGAGCCAAACCCTACGAAATGTTTCAAATCGGTGGGCATGGCTTTATTTGATCTGGTTGCGGCCGATCTTATTTACAAAAAAGCAAAAGAAAAGAATTTGGGAACGATCGTGAATCTATAAGGAAGATATCATGCTTGATAACTGGAATCCGCCGAAAGACTGGCAGGTGATAAAAACCATTGACGCGCATACCGGTGGTGAACCCTTAAGGATTTTTCTGAATGGATTGCCGGAACTAAAAGGGGCAACCGTTTTGGAGAAACGACGATATTTCAGGGATAATCTGGACTACATTCGCACCGGAACCATGTGGGAGCCACGAGGTCACGCGGATATGTACGGGGCTGTGGTGACGGAGCCAAATTCCGAAGAGGCAGATATCGGATTGTTCTTTCTGCATAATGAGGGTTATAGCACCATGTGCGGGCATGCTATCATTGCTGTTACAAAGGTATTACTGGATACGGGCTGGGTAAACAAAGATGAAGATCAACCAAGATTGTTGATCGACGTGCCGGCTGGCCGGATTGAAGCCTTTGCAGAGCGGGAAAACGATGTTGTCAAACAGGTATCCTTTCTAAATGTACCGTCGTATCTCTATGAAAGGGAACAAACCATCGATATTTCGGGAATCGGTCCTTTGACCTATGATATTGCCTTTGGAGGCGCGTTCTATGTTTTCTGTCGGGCAGAAGCACTGGGGGTGGATTTGGTCCCGGAACAGCATGATCGCTTGATTGGCCTGGGAAGAAAGATCAAGCAGACAGTAATGGAATCAATAGAGATCACCCATCCTTCGGAGCCGGATCTTTCTTTTTTGTATGGTACGATCATTGTCGGAAAACCTGCTGAGGCTGCTCATCACAGTCGCAATGTCTGCATCTTTGCCGATGGACAGGTCGATCGCTCATCCACCGGATCTGGTGTTAGCGCCAGGGCCGCCCTGCATTTTGCAAAAGGAGAGCTTTCACTTGGCGAATCGATAACTATCGAAAGTATTTTGGGAACGACCATGTCCGTTGAAGTTCATGAAAAAGTGAAATTCGAGGGCTATAATGCAGTGATCCCCAAGGTGTCCGGTACAGCATCGATTACCGGTAGGAATGAGTTTTATTTTGACCCGACAGATCCCTTACAAAAGGGTTTTATTTTTCGCTAGCATCGAGAGGCCTGTTTGTGATTGTAAACCCGGTAATTTGCATCGATTGTTTGATGGGACCCAAGTGACTTTCGAAAGCAACCTCCTTACCGCTGGGAAAAATGTGTTTCACCCTATACACTTGCTTTGATCCCGTTTCCAGTGCTTTTTGCATATGCTCCTTAACAACTAGCCCAGCTTCATCATCCAGGATATTAAATATTGACTTACCGATCAGTTGTTCCTTTTCTGTCTCAAAAGTGAAATTGATGTATTCAACGCGACCTTCCAAATCAATTACCAAGGTTTGTTCCGGAAAATTATCCAAAACTGCCTTCCATTTGGCCTCAGCCTCTATCAAAGAAGCTTCATACTTTTTTTGTTCACCGATATCCTTGAAGATACAATGGGTTTGCTGGAACTCTCCCTTTTCATTCAGACCGATTCTGCCATCAAAAGAGACCAGAATCATCGAACCGTCCTTTTTGACCATTTCAAACTCAACTCCAATTACCTCTCCCAGTGATTTGAAACGAGGAAAGTTTTCCTTAAAATGGTCCTGCCAATCCGGGTGGATGAATTCAGCAAAGTTTCTCCCAATCACTTCCTCACGTGTGTATCCAAGCTGATTTAGCCAAGAGTTGTTCACTTCAATAAAACATCCGTCTGCATCCAGGGATTGATAGCTAAGCGGGGCTCTCTCATATAGAAGTTTAAACTTTTCCGCATTCTTTTTGGCTGTGTCCTCGGCATGTTTTCGCTTGGCATCGACCTGGGCAACATAACAAGCCATCTCAATAGTGACTTTCAGCTCTCTCTCCTTAACGGGTTTCAACAAATACCCGAAAGGCATGGTCAGTTTTGCCTTGCTAAGACGTTCATCATCAAGATAGGCGGTGAGGAAAACTATGGGGATGTCGTATTCCGACCTGATTTTAGCGGCTGTTTCTATACCATCCATTTCGCCTTTTAAACGAATATCCATCAAGACGAGATCAGGCGGATCGACTTTAACTTTCTCCAGTGCTTTTTCTCCGGCATTGACTGTCTCGGAAACGTTGTAACCCAGGTTGGAAAGCGTTTCTGTCAATTCCAGGGCAATGATCGATTCATCTTCGGCGATCAGGATATTTTTTGATTCCATTAAGTTCCATTTCGGTGGTTAAGAAACTGTCTGGAGTGTACTTAATTCCAAAACAAAATTTAATCCGAATCCACCCGGCAACAGTTATTACCGGGTAGTAGTTTTCATGCCGGTTTTATTCTCAGTATCTTGCCACTGTCGGTAGATATGTAAATCAAGCCTTTCGGACCTTGAATCAGGGCCCGAATCCTCTCATCCAGGTCTACCAGCAACCTTTCTTCCTTGACTGGATTTCCTTGTTGATCCAGAACGATTCGATTTAAGTGAGCCAGCTTGAGAGCCCCTGAAAAAAGGTTCCCCTGCCAGTCCGGAAAAACCTTGCCTGAATACAAAAGCAGGCTGGCAGGAGCGATCGAGGGGGTATATACTTTTTTAGCCGGTTCCATACCGGCTTTTTCCGTTCCTTCGCCAACCTGCAGAGGACCCCAGTATTCCTTGCCATGGGAAACAACCGCCCAGCCATAATTTTTTCCGGGAAGGATGAGATTAATTTCATCTCCACCCCTGGGGCCATGCTCAATGGCCCACAACCTTCGGTTTTTATAATCAAAGGCAATTCCCTGGGGGTTTCGATGACCGTAGCTCCAGATTTCGGGTAGAGCCCTGTTGTTACCAATAAAAGGGTTATTGTCGGGTACGCTGCCGTCCATTTTGAGTCTGAGTATTGATCCGGCGTGTGTCTTTAAATCCTGTCCGTTAGGCCGATGTCCCCTGTCTCCTATGGAAAAAAACAGATGTCCCTTTCCATCAAAGGAGATACGGCTGCCAAAATGCCTTCCTCCGCTGGAATTTGAACGTGTCACCAGCAAATCCTGCCATTGATTCAAGGCAGACCCGACACGTTTGGCTCGTGCAAGAGCCGTAGCTGCACCTCCCTGCTGTCTTTTGCTATAGGTAAAGTAGATCCAGTCGCCTTTTTTGTAACCTGGCGGCAGGGCTACATCCATCAACCCACCTTGCCCTGAGTCACGAACGTCGGGAACGGTATAGATCGTTGATATTCTTTTTGTCCTTAAGTCCAGTATCCGAACAGTACCCCGGATTTCAGTAAAAATAATTTCATCTGGATTTAAAAAGGCCATTCCCCAGGGGATATCCAGGTCATCTGCCAGTTTTTCCACCTGAAAACTCATACGTTCGCTTTTCTGTTTCAAAACAATTTCTGCATATGTGTTATCAACCATAAAGAAAATGATAACTACCAGGGGTAAGTATTTGAATCTCATGCTTTAGAATCCTTATTTGAGTTGTTTCAATGAATTCATCTTTGGCGCGATGATGATAATTATACCCCTTATTGCTGCAAGTACTGTGAAAAGCTTGAAGCTGAATGATGGCAGACATAAAATAATTTTAAATACTCTATTCTGTTTTCCTCGCGTCTATCAAATCCCTCTTCATGATGTTGGCGAACAAGCCTGTAAATGGCAGGAAAATTAATGCCAAACCCGGATTAAATACCTTGGGGCATTGGCACTAGCAAGGGCAAGAGAAAGAATGATACCTCTATTGTCTTTGCATATTCTCAAGAATATTTTAGGACCTGTTAGAGGTATTGCCGGGAAACCCGTCTAAGTAACACAGTATTGCTTTCTAAAATACCCTAAAACAAAAACAATTCAAAGAAAATTGTAGCAGCGAGGTGGAACGGATAGATAAGGAATCTGTCTTTGGAGGATTGCCAAGGACCGGTTTTCGCTTTTTGGTCGGTGTGTCTGTCATGACGCCGGTTACACAGGTTGTTTGTTAATTTAATTTTTCCTGAGATGGAAACAAGAGAAACTGTTTGGGATGAACGGATACAGGCTCCGACAAAGACCAGTTTTGACCGGATTCCACGTAAGCCATCAGACTATTGCCGGATTTTAAGCGGATCGTTAACACCTCACGGTCTCCCAGAAAGCTGATGTTTTGAATATACCCACTGCAACGTTCGGGCTCACTTCTGTAAACCGACAAGTTTTCCGGACGGATCATCTGGTAATATGAGCCGAATTGACGACCCATTTGATTCTGAAAGCAACCAAGTTCTGATAAAATCGACCGCTGATCCGCCCGGGCGGTAATAAAATTGGCACCACCAACAAATTCAGCTGCCCAGGGAGTTTGAGGTTGGTGATATATTTTTGCCGGTGTTCCTTCCTGAATAACCCTACCATAATTTATCAGCACAACCTTGTCTGCAAAACCAAATGCTTCCTGACAATCATGTGTAACCAGCACGACGCTGACTGCTTCTTTTTTTAAGATGTTCCAAAGTTCCTCTCTCATTTGCAGTCGCAATTGATAATCGAGACTGGAAAAAGGTTCGTCCATTAATAAGAGCTTGGGTCTTGGTGCCAGAGCCCTGGCGACAGCAACACGCTGTTGCTGACCTCCGGAAAGCATGTGGGGCATGGTATTTCCCATTCCATCCATGCCTACCAGTTTTAGAAGCTCTGCCACCTGTTCTTTCTTTTCACTCTTTTTTCCTCTTAAGCCGAACTCGATGTTCCCGGCCACTGTCAAATGGGGGAATAAAGCCAGATCTTGGAATACCATCCCAATATCACGTTTTTCCGGTGGATGTTGTGCTGTGGTGACCATTAAATCATTAATCAAAACAGAACCATCGTTAATCTCTTCGAAACCGGCCAGAATCCTTAAAATTGTTGACTTGCCACACCCGGAAGGACCGAGCAACGCTGTGAATTCACCTTTTATAAACTTCAAACTGATGTCGTTGATTACTCTCTTTGAATCAAAGGTTTTTTTAACATTTCTAAATTCAGCGATGATTTTTTGCATGGCGGATTACGATTAATGCCTATCTTTTATTATTGCTTAAGCGAATCAGAAGCATAACTGGTATGAGACCCATAATTACAATGATTATCGAAGGAAGAGCTGCTTCTTCTGCCAGGGATTCCGAGGTTAATTGCCAGATGCGGGTCGCCAGGGTTTCAAAGCCAAAAGGTCGCATCAGCAAGGTGGCGGGCATTTCCTTCATCACTTCTATAAAAACCAAAATGAAACCGGTAATTAGCCCTGGTTTTAGTAACGATAGATGTACACGTCGCAATACACCAAATCGATTTTCTCCAAGAATTCTGCCGGCCATGTCCATAGAGGGAGTTATTCTTTCCAGACTTGAATTGATCGAATTAAAACCCATAGTCAGGAATCGTACGACATAAGCAAACATAATTCCCACCAACGACCCGGTGAGAATCAATCCCAAAGTAATGCCAAAGAGACCTGAGAAAATATTGTTCAAACCATGATCCAGCCAACTCAGGGGTATCAGGATACCTACTGCTACCACAGACCCCGGAATGGCATAACCACTGGTGGCTACTCTGACCATGGAAGATACTGTTTTACCTGGTTCAAGTCTTTTTCCATAGGCCAGTATCAAGGCAATACAGATTACCACTATGCCTGCAGCAGCGCCCAATGAAAACGAGTTAAAGGCGGATTGGACGATGTTATCTGATAGAAAACCATTTTCGCTGTTTATGGTCCAGTGAACCAGGATCGAAAACGGAGCGAAAAAAGCAAAAAAGAGAATTATACTTGGATACGAAAATAACATTAATTGAATCGGTTTATTGGGGCGTACCGGGCTCAAAGTGCGCCTGGTGCCTTTTACCTGGTAGTACCTGGAGCGCTTTTTCATGGAGGTTTCAAACCAGAGGACCAAAAAAACCAATAACAATAACAATCCCGCTAGTTGGGTTGCTACCTGCCTGTCATAAAGTCCGAACCAGACATCGTAAATGGCGGTAGTAAAGGTATCGTAGGAGAAAACTCCTACCGTACCAAAATCAGCCAAACTTTCCATCACAGCCAGAGAAACCCCGGCAAAGATTGAAGGTCGCGCCAAAGGAATGGCAACTCTCCAAAAGAGCTGTCTTTTGTTCTGGCCCAGTCCTCTGGCGGCTTCCATCAGAGTCAGGTTCTGCTCCATGAAAGCCGTTTTGGACATCAAATAAACATAAGGGTAAAGCACCAGGGTCATAACGGTAATCACCCATAGAGCTCCGCTTGTTTCCGGATACCAGCCCTTAATCCCAAAGCAGCCTTCTAGGATTTCAGGCACTACAGAACCATATTCAAACGCCGAAATATATACAAAGCCAATGACATATCCCGGCATGGATAATGGCAGTAACAAACTCCATTCGAAAAAACGCTTGCCCGGAAATTCATACATCACCACAATCCAGGCTAAGGTTGTTCCCAGCAAAAAAGTACCGATGCCTACACCCGCACCAAGTCTTAAGGTATTCCAACCCAATCCCGGCAATTTGGTGTCCCAGAGCATTTTCCAGGTCTCCGGATCCGGCTGCCAGAGAGAGCCTACAACCAGAAGGACAGGAAAGCTAATCAATCCGCAGATCGTAATAACCACAAGAGAAAGCGGTCGAAACAGCTTTCTCAAGTTGGCATTTATTGTGGGACGAAATTGAACTATATTGCTGATGAGTTGCATGGCCTGAACCCCGAAGAACGGAATAAAGCGTTTTACTTGTAACCAAGCGTTGCCATCAGCTGTACAGCGGATTTTTGATATTCACCGGCAGCGGCCACATTAACCGAGTCTGCCTTGAACGAACCGCCCCACCAGCGAACCAGTTTCTCGCTCGGTTTCACGCCGGGGTTCACCGGGAATTCCATGTTATCATCGGCAAATAGATTTTGAGCTTCTTCGGAACTTAAAAACTCAAGCAGTTTTATCGCATTATTTTTGTTTTTGGCGTATTTGGTGACCCCGGCACCGGAAATGTTTATGTGCACTCCGCGATCATTCTGGTTAGCCCAATACAACGCCACAGGGAAATCAGGATTTTTTGCCAATTCTCTTCCAAGATAATAGGTATTGGCGATACCCACATCACACTTGCCGGCTGCAATGGCTTTCAATAAGCTGCTATCCTTAGGCATGATCCGGGCATTATTGTTTACCCATCCACCGACAATCTCTTCCGTCTTGTCTTTGCCAAGACTTTTAATCATGGTGGCCACGAGAGATTTATTATACACCTTCTTGGAAGTACGCAGGCACAGCCGGTCTTTCCATTTTGGATCTCCGAGTGCTGCATATGTTGAAAGTTCCGCCGGCTGAACCCGATCTTTGCTGTATACGATCGTGCGAGCCCGAATAGTCAAGCCAAACCACTGGTTGCCAGGATCACGCAAAGAGGCGGGAACTTGTTTGTTTAATACCTGAGATTGAACGGATTGTAGGACACCTTCTTGTGTGGCCAACCAAAGATTGCCGGCATCAACGGTAATTAACAGATCAGCATTGGTATGCTTGCCTTCCGCTTTTAGCCTTTCCAGTAAAACAGCTTCCTTGGCCGTTAAATAAACAACCTTGATTCCTGTTTTCTCTGTAAAAGCATCAAAAGCCGGTTTAATAAGCTTTTCGATACGAGCGGAATAAACGTTGACCGTTTCTTGTGCGAAGGCGTTGAAAGAGATAATGTTCGTAAAGATAACAAGTAAAAAAGAAATACCCAGGGATAACATTTGCTTTGACATAACCAAACCTTTTATTGTTTCCAGTACTTATTTGATAACACTTAAAAGGTGCACATTAAGTACGAAGTTTAAAAAAATCTTCTAATAAGAAAAACAATAATTAGTATATGCGAATAAAAAAACGAGTCAATACAAAATACCTGGAAGATTGATCCGGATTCGATTTTGGAAAATGTGATCCCAGGCTTGAAAACCTTTTTAGAAAAGTGGTTTTCTTAGTACCCCGCTTCCGCGAGGATGACAAGGCTAATACTTTCAAGCAGGACTTATATTCGACGTCTTGACGGCGCCCGTTGACAACCGGGGAATGTATTGATAGCAGTAATAGTCTATTGAGTTGCATGAATAATTGAACTCGATAAAGAAATACCTACAGGTGCCTGTGAACACAGGAGAATAGGAAATCGGGTTAAAATCCCGAACGGACCCGCCACTGTTACGTTGAGAATAGCACAAAATGCCACCGGAGACGGGAAGGCGTGCTGGTTTGTTGAAGCGAAGTCAGGAGACCTGCCTGTAGACAATCTAATATCATGAACGATGGCAAAGCTCATGGTTGTTTTTCATAACGAAAGATAACCATGGGCTTTTTTTTTGACTTTTTTAAAGGTGTCACCATGGGAGACTATGCACGGGATATCTCTGTATGCCCTATTGAGGGAGGATTGTTTTTGGTTTCAGCTTGTGATTCCTGCGGTGGAATTGGTGAAAAAGAGCTGGATGAGGTAAACGTTCCGGCCGCCCTGGTAGGAAAACTTACTGTCCGCGTGGCTCTAATGGAATTGATATCTGTAGGGGCAGCTCCGAAATTAATGACCGTTTCACTTTCAACGGAGCCCAATCCGACCGGAAAGGAGATCCTGAAAGGGATTGAAGGCAAGTTGAATTCAATAGGTCTGAATCAATTGCCCAGAACCATCAGCTCCGAAAAAAACATTAAAACCCGTCAAACAGCTTTAGGTATCGGTGTAACGGGAATCTGTCAAAAAGATGAGCTTCGTGTGGATAGATCCCTTCCCGGAGATTACGTTTATTGCCTTGGAAAACCCAAAGTCGGAATGGAGATTACATCAACTGAAGATCCGGAAATGACGACTTTGAAGCATGTCACCGAGTTGAGTGCGGTATCGAACATTCATGATATTCTACCGATCGGCT
>JAKSAU010000684.1 GCA_022361535.1 Desulfobacterales bacterium | reverse complement strand
TCGTATGGAACTGGCAGGAGGTAATCCTGATTTATTTACTGAAGATGCCTATGAATCAATATTTTCTATTTCTTCAGGTTGTGCAAGGGTAATTAACAATCTCTCAACTCATGCTCTTATGCATGCATTTTCCATAAAAAGAAATGTAGTCGATTCTGAGATTATTTATCAGGCCCAGAAAGAAACTGAATTCTGATAGGAGGTTTAAACAAAATGGTATCATTTCAGTACGATTTCAGTAAGGATGGTACAATTCCAGAACTTACATATATTCATCTTTGTTATCAAAGAAAAAGTCTTCAGTTAATGAGCGACCAGCTCTGCAAGCAAATGGGCAAGATTGATGAAAAACTTGCAGAACTAGAAGCTATACTGGACGATAAGGGCAGTGCCTTACTGCCCTTTAACCCTTAAATGAAAGGAGTATTTAACCAATGGATAAAATACTTAAAAATCCTTCCACTGTAAAGTCCCTTGCCAACCAGATTGTGAAAGCTTGTGACCTTTATCTGTCAAGAAAGATTAGTGAAAATTCCTTGAAAGAATATCTTGTGCACTTCGCACGAAAACATGGAGATAAACTATTTAATGGTTCTAACCTTAATCCAACCGTTCTTAACAGAATCGGTAAAAAACGAACTCATCTGGTCAATATTATGCTTGAAGATTTTCAAGCAACATTATTTTAATATTTTCCTCCCTTGTTTTGGGAGACTTTTTTTTGTTAGTATATCATCAGAGAAAACCAATTGCAATAGGCTATATGAAGCGGTTTTACAATTTCTCCTGGTGGAATTTGAGATTAAAAATGATTCTCCTGGTAGAGTGTGATAATTATATGATTTTTTTACCTAATATATTGTGAGAATCTCACCTGATTTAATTTGAGAATCTACAGCTTACATGCCGTACTCCACCCAGCGGTTCAGTAAACACAAAGATGCTGCATGTGCCTTTGCGTACGTATTCCGAATCAATTTTCAGCTCACTACCCTTTCGCATGGGCAGAGGCTCTCG
>JAKSAU010000851.1 GCA_022361535.1 Desulfobacterales bacterium | reverse complement strand
CATTAGTTACATCCTGGGATAAAAGAGTGAAAAATGCTTCGATACCGGATCGGTTACTGCCCAAGATATACCAGGACTGGCCAGGTTCAGCTTCAAAGCAAGGTATGGTTATCGACGCTGCGGTATAGTTTAAAATTTTCATGGCGGTATTCAATCAGGTCCATCAGGCTGTTGCAAGGAAAAATCGATCGTGTAAAACGGTTATTAAAAAACGCATGGGGAAAAAGGCGCCCCAAAGTATTTATTTCTGGAAATAGCTTAAACTAAAGTGTCACAACCGTTTTTTAGCAAATCATGTTTCCCAACCCCCTTTTTATTTCAATCTGTTATGAAATCAATAAAATCTATGGGATACAGAAAAGTGAAATGCGGCATGCTCGGATTCTTCTTTCAATTCGGAGGATTCTATTTTCCTGGCAAAGTATTTGGCTCCAAGACGGATATCCCAACGCTTATTAAAATCATAACGGGTCGCAAGTCCCCCTTCCAGGTAATGATCTGAATCAAAAAATATACCTGTTGCGTCGGCGCTGATTTGCCAATTCGAAGTAATGTTATAGCTGCAGTTCAGCCCTGCCATTGGCAGTATTAAGGTCTCCTCCACCTCGGTGTGAAGATTTCCAGAATTAGAAGAGAGTTCCACATGGGTCCACTGACCTGATATTCCCAGGCCTGCAGTCAATGTCCAGGGAGCCTTGAGTAAAAGCTTCTGGGAGAACATGAGATCCGCCCTGTAATTACGATAAGCTGATTCTAAGTCTGTATCTGCGGGAAACACTGTGCCATTAAAACTCAGATCTGTATTGAACCGGCCTGAGTCCCTGTACTCAAGGGGCCAGAACAACAAAGAAAGATTATATTGCTCTGAAATAGACCAGTTCAGTATCGCACGGGCAGTGGCTACGGGATCATTTTTTTTATTAAAGTCATCCAGATCAAAGACCGTTCCATTTGAACCCGGTGATGAAATTTGATTCTTCAATAAAAAAGCAGAAGTAAAATCCACAGTATAACTGAGCTTCTCAGCCCCTCGGTTTGTTTTATCCTTCTCTTCTACTGTATAGTCTGGGTCCGTCAGGTTGACCATCACCCCCATTCCGTTTTCAACAGCCATTGGCATTACCGTAACCGGTGATTGATGGGGGGTTACCCAGTACCAGGTATTGAACAGTCCGATACTGGCCCCGGCAAGAACATCATCGGCAAAATGCCTGTCAGCGTATATTCTGCTATATCCGGTAAAAACAGCACCTGCATATGCAAGGCTGCCCCAGGCACGGCCATATCGCGTATCAATAAAGCCTGCACCTGCAAAGGCTGCGGTGGTGTGGCCTGAGGGAAAGGAGGTCAAGGAATCATTCCCCGGTCTCATCTTCCCGTACATGCCTTTGAGCACCGTTGTAATGGCCACGGAAGATCCCATTGTTTTCGCCCACTGAATCCTCCCTTCCGGATCATCGGCTGGAAAGGTACCCAGGAATCCGGCAGCCGGAAGTAAGTACTGAAGCCAGTCCCCAACGTCTTCGATACTGTCGGAGGATGACTGTGCCGAGTAAGGATTAAATGTCAGACATATGACTACCAGGTTAAAAATGGCCAAGATTTTCAAGGAGAATCGCTGCATAATTTTTATGTACTCGTTATCCGTTTACATCGTTAAGTTGGTGACAAACAAATCACATTTCCTTTGATGCATCAAGAATTGCAGGTACAACTTCCAGAAACAACATTGCATTCATACGATGGGTTTCCGTCTGTGGATAACCTCCATTCATGGCAATAACGATACCAGTCGCTTTCTCCATGACCAGTACTTGACCGTGGATACCGATAAAAACCATTATTCTGTGACCCTTGATATCAAGAATGCGAATCTGATCTTTATACCAACCATCAGGGGCCAGCGCCGCTTCCTTGCCAAGCCGCCATGCAGACCGTACCTTATCATTCCCTTGCCAAACGGCATCAATGAAAGCCTTAGGAACGACCTGTTCCCCGACATAGTTCTTGCCATCATTGAGCATCAGACGCCCGAATCTTGCAAGATCACGGGTGGTTATATTCAAACCTCCCGATGCAACAACGAATCCGGTTGGATCGGCCATCCAGAAGGCATCGTTCTCCATGCCGACCCTTTTCCAGATTCGTTCTTGCAAATAGGTATGTATCCCCTGGCCAATAGCGGCCTCAGTAACCAAACCGAGGATTTCAGTATTCGGATCCTGGTACTGGTAGTGGGTACCGATGGCATATTTTCGGTTTTTGATCGTACGCAGGTACTCAGAGATACCACGCAGCCCACTGTCGTTTGGTCCGTTCCATTCCTGGGACTGGGTAAACCTCGGATCCCAGGATAGAAACTTCGGGGTTTGGATATCGAGTCCTGATACCATGTCAGCAGCGTCCTGAACCGGAACACCTTCAAACGCCGTATTCTTGAATTCCGGCAGATAAGACTCGATCGGTTTTGTCATATCCAGCTTACCTTCGCTTGCTGCCAGGCCTGCAAGGATGGCAGTGAACGATTTAGTAACGGACATGTCGAGATGAGTTGAATTCTCATCAAGGCCGTTCCAGAAATGCTGGTGAAGCAGTCTGTCGCTTTTGAGAACGACCATGGAATGATTTTTCAACCG
Organism: Desulfobacterales bacterium; assembly: GCA_022361535.1. The sequence goes on along the minus strand of JAKSAU010000851.1, from coordinate 7,365 downwards.
GTCGCGCAGCAGGGTTTCCAAATCAATTGGGCCATCGGCGTCGTTGCCCTTCAGTTTTTTAATATCGAGTGACGTTCCATCACCTTTCCAAACTTCGGGAGCCAGTACATCTTCTCCACTGCCCAAAAGGCCACAGCTGATACGATAATACCGCGTAAACCTATAGGCATTTGGAAAGGTAACGGCTGCAAACTCGGGGCTGTCCCAATGTTCTTGCGTGATACCGATGGCTTCGGCCTTTTTCAAAAAGGCCTCATCGGGCGGCAGCAGTTGGCTTGCAGAAGCAGTAGATGTGAGAAAAGAAATGATTAGCACAGTGCTGGCCAGCTTTATTGTCTTTTTAATGAAATTATCCATGCAGTTCATTAGAGTCCTCCCTACTTGTGTGAAATATTGGTTAATTCATATGGTATCTCTGAGGTTAATGTCTTAAAAATAAGTGGTGATGCTTAAAAATACATTCTGGTCATTTACAAGGCCCGTATCACGGCCCCGGCGGAAGCTTTTCAGATCTTTGTCAAAATTTTTCTGACAGCTTTTACCGTGGAGTATCCTATATATGCCGGCTCGTGGATGCAAAAGTGGGATTATTGGAGTATTCGCCGCTGATATCCCCCATGTCAATGATCTCCTGAACCTTTTTGCTGATATAGACATCCCGGCCGCCCAGAACTGTACTCAAGACTTTTGTTTCATGCACCTTGTGAATGGGCACCTCAAAAATATTCTGGTCTGTGACAATAAAGTCAGCATATTTGCCGGGCTCTATACTTCCGATTTCATTTTCACGGTGCTGACCATAGGCGCTTCCCATGGTGTACAGGTGAATCGCATCTTCCAGGGAAATGGCGTGATCTTTGGCGTTGAGATCCGGCCCGGAGGTCGCTCCCGGAGCCCTTCGGGTTACAACGGTTTCAATTGCCACCCATGGATCGGCCGGGGTGACAGCCCAGTCGGTGCCAATGGAGACATGGGCACCGGTTTCCATCACCCTGCGAATCTGGTACATCAGGTTCTGCACCCGGTCTTTGCCGATATCCTTTTCAATGACTCTCATGGCGGGCATATCATACCAGAATACGGGAGAAAACTCGGGCTGTACCCCAAGTTCGGCAAAGCGGGGGATATCATCGGGCTGGAGCATGGCGCAATGGGCCGCGCAATGACGCAGCCTGGCAGCATTGTTCCCCGGTTTTTTATGCAGCTCTTCAACACAGTCCAGCACCAGGCGAGCAGCGCCGTCCCCGGCACAATGGGCACTGACCGACAATCCCATGGCATCAAATTTAAAGAGCTTTTCCTTGTAGACTTCCGGGCTGACCCGCCAGGGCCCGCGGTAGTCGTCGCTTCCCTCGTAGGGGTCGACCAGTACAGCGGTCTGTCCGGCAGCAGCCCCATCCAGGATATACTTTACCCCGATCATGGAGACCTGTTTTGAATTATAGTCTTCAATGTTATTGATGAGCTTATTGGCACGATCCTTCATGGGCTGGGTGACGAAATCTACTTCATCATTGGCAAAAACCGCGATTCGAACTGAAAGATCACCTTTCTTGTCCAGATCATTGTATGCCTTCACAAAATTTTCCCTGGCCCAGACATCGCTGATGGAGGTCAGTCCAAAACTGTTGAGGTAGCTGAAAGCCGGCTTCATCCAGTTCTCACCGATATATTCCGAGGACGGCTGGGTTAAAAGGTACTTTTCCCAGACCACGTGGGCGGCCAGTTCCCGGAGCACGCCGGTGGGTTCACCATTCTTGTCCTTGACATAATGCCCGCCCTCAGGGTCCGGGCTGTCTTTTGTGATTCCGCAGACCTCAAGGGCCTTGCTGTTCACCAGGGCTGCATGGCCGCTGACCTCCCAGAAAAATGCCGGTTTGTCGCTGACAATTTCATCCAGAATGGATTTATGGGAGGGTTTGCCGAACATTTTGATATCGCTGCCGTCATCCCAGAGGTAGTCGATGTTTCCGCCGAAAACCCATTCTTTTTCGGGATTTTCCTTTAACTCCTTTTGAATTAAGGCTTTGAACTCTTCATAGGTGGTGGACATCTCATCCACCTGGATATTGAAATAGTTTTCCGCAGCCATGTCCGGGTGCATATGATCATCAATGAGTCCGGGCAGAACCAGATGGCCGCGCAGATCCACCACCTGAGTGTCAGGGGTGCGCAAGGCCTGGATTTCTTCGTTGCTGCCGATTTTCAGGAATTTATCACCGCTGACAGCAAAGGCCTGGGCCCATTTTTGTTCTTTGTTACTGGTGTAAACCTTACCGTTCAGGTATATCAGGTCAGCGCTTTTTTTCGCAGCTACCGCTTTGGAGCCTGAAAAGGTATTCATGCATCCCAACGGCGTCAAACTGGCAGCAATAACAGCCATTTGAGCTCCTTTTTTTATAAAATCCCTCCGCTCGATAGATTGTAATAAGTTATCCACTGGTCTGATATCGATTCTCTTTTTCATGGCATGTCCTTTCTGTTCTTTTTACGGTAACATTAAAGAAATCTTATTTAAGGCTAATTTTTTATTGTTCTCCATTTTGGTTTTTTAGAAATTTCAGCATATCGTTTTTTTGTTTAAGGATTAAAACCCTGTGCTCAATGCCAGGGAACTATATAAATTTCTTCCGCAGCCAGCTATTGTATCTATGATGTTCGTCAAAAAGTTTGTCGGCATTTTTCCCTTGGAACCACTTCACCATCATTGGAGCCAGGATGAACATTGCATCGTGATACCCCATTTCTATTCTTTCACCCAGTGAGGACCTTGAAAAATCAAAGCTTCCGGTTCCCTTTATATCTTCAAGGGGTAGTGACGGATAAATTTCGATCAGTTTTTTATCCATGCATCCCGTAAAATCGATAGTGTCACCGTGGTTCATGTAGACCACGATGAGGATATCACAGTCTGAATCACAGACCGGTTTTATGGGAACCTTGTCAACATTCTCTTTCTGGTAGAGAGGATTTTTTATGCCTCCATCCGAATAGCGGTTGTGCCCTATTTTTACAGGTTCATATATGAAGGGAATACTTGCTGAAGCCATAAGGACACTCTTGAGAGATTCCTCATCAAGATCACATGCATGAAAGTATTCCGGTTCAAGTCTATCTATGTTGTAGGCACAGGCGTGAAACGATACAGAACTTTTTCGAACCATCTGCAGGTCAAGATGCCTGTCTATGAGATTTGAAAGTCCTTTTTGAGAGAAAAAACTGATATTCTGTTTCAGGAGGAAGTCTTTGACGCCACCTGAGTTGTCCCATGAATTTTCTAATTTTTCTAAAGAGTTTCTGAGACTGTTTTCCCCATTAAGGAAATTCGTTTGTTGCCTCTCCTCCCTGGTTTCTTCAGTAAAAAAGAAATTTTCAAAATTCGCATCCTGCCAAGTCCTGAACCAGAGATCCATGTCACCCATTAAAAAGAGGGCACCGTTCAATGCTCCTATAGATGTGCCGGATACGGCCGTGACAAGGCTGTAGAGTTCAAGTTCCTTCAGCGCTTTGAATACGCCAATCTGGTATGCTCCTTTGGCCCCGCCACCAGAAAGGACAAGTCCAATCTTAAATTGAAACAATTCTTTGAATTCCATATGCTTCAACGTTTCCCTATATTCAGTAAGGCTGCTATTTCAGTGCATTCAGGATTGCAGGAACGAACTGGTGAAACTGCATTGCTGCGAAACGGGGAGTTTCTGCCATTGGATATGCGCCGTTTGCAGCAATAACAGAATTAGTTTCCTTGTGCATAACACACATCTGACCATTGACACCGACCATTGCCAGGAAGCGTTGACCATTGACTTCAAGCACACGGAACTGGTCTTTATAATACCCATCTGACAATGCAGATTCCTTGCCTTTTTTCCATGCACTCCGAACGGTTTCATTGCCTTTCCAAAGGTCATCGACAAATTTTTTGGGCAGTACCTGCTCACTCATTGCGTTCTTACCTTCATTTAAGAAAAGAAGCCCTACACGCGCAAGATCTTTTGTGGCCATGTTCATACCTGTGGACCCCATACCAAGCCCTTTTTTGTCCGACATAAAGTGAGCATCGGCAGCCACCCCTGTCCGTTGCAGCATTTTCTCTAAGATTTCAACAAAATTTTGACCGGTTGCACGGTTAACGATAAGGCCAAGAAGTTCAGAGTTTACATCCTGATAGTCGTATTTTTCACCCATGGCGTAATCTTGGCGTTCCGTGATCAACGGGAAAAAATCCATCGTTCCATTGGGGTATGGTTTGGATGCATCTTCTCCATAATATCCCTGAGCGTCAGAGAGGCGTGTATCCCAATATTTTTCTTTGGTACCAGGGGCCAATTTAACCGCTGTCCGCATATCAGATATTTCCTGAACACTTGCATTCTCAAAAGCCGTACCTTTCAATTCAGGAACGTATCTTATCGCTTTAGAGTCCATATCAAGTGCCCCTTGTCCCGCTGCAATCCCCGGCCATGGCTGTAAATGATTTAGAGACAGACATATCCAGATGGGGGGAGAACTCATCCATTCCGTTGCCATAATGCTCATGTGCAATTTTACCGTCTTTTACAATAACTGTGTTGTGGTTTTGCATCCGATTCAAAAGAAAATCTTTAACAGAGATATTTCCGTCAAAATCGTTGATCATTATTGAATCAAGATTTAACTGCTTATTCGCTCTTTCAAGTTTTGATACGTATTCACCTTTGTGTAGGGTAAAACTATGGGTAAACTTGTAAACGTGGGGCATTGCAGAAGCAATGTAATTTGGGGTTTCCCAGGTTTTTCCGGTCATACCGATTGTTTCAGCTTGTTTGATAAATTCGGCATCTGGAGTTTTAAAAGTCACCGCCGTTGAGCTTGAAGAAACCATTAATATAAATGCACCTGCAATTAAAATTTTTTTCATGTTTTATCCTTGATTTAATTGTATTGTAATAGTTTATATTTTCTTGAAGTCACTTTTAGACCGAACAAAATTAGAGACACTCGTAATGGTCTAATTGTAAATATGATAAGTGTCCACTCATCACAATTTAGGTTCGTTATAATCCGAACAGTTTGCAATGCATCTTATGACATTAAAAACTGGAACTTTTAGTTTGTCGAAAAATAGTCATCTCTAAAAAAAACGATTCTTTTCGACTTTTTTCACTTCCCCGCAAGGTGTCATCAGATTCGCCAAAAAAACATTTCAAACTCTATGGTGAATATATAAAGCGCATCTTAATGCGCCGCAAGGGTGAATTATGAATAATGTGAACATTTTAATAAACATCTAATTTGTATGATTTTGGAATTGATTCGACTTTTAATCGATGGCTTGCATTTTTATATAAAGGTAATTATGGATTTCTTTTGGGTAGGATCGGGGGAAGATAACGTTCCATATAGGCGAGACCTGCATCTTTGGCCTCTTCTATTATTTCCGGGACAAGTGCATGGTGATATGTGAATGACAGGCTTAAAAAGAGATCGACTATTTCTATAGAGTAAAACATTTTTTCTTCAATGTCGGGCTGGCGAAAAACGACAAAATAACGGTCTATCACATCGACAAACCGGATTCCCATTTCAGCATCATTTTTCCTGTCTCGCAGTTTTATAGAGGCTGGCGAATGCGGGCCGAGAATCAATTCGCAATAGGCGGGCGTTCTGTTATAAATATCTACAGCACGGTCAACAGCAATTCTATACAAATCTTGCCAGCGATGTATCTTTTCCTCAGGATAATCACAGGTAAGCGCTTCTATGAATTCAGCACCGAACCTGGTTGCACATGCTTGAAAAATATCGCTGGCGTTTTTAAAAAAGTGATATGCAGAGCTTACAGGTATATCGGCGTTTTCAGCAATCATTTGAAGAGATATTTCGTTGGGTGATTTCTTACTCAGTAAAGACAATGCGCAGCTAATTAATTGATTTCTTCTTATTTCTCCTTTTTGGGTTACCATAATACTATAAGTCCATCTGCCTACAGGCCAAATAATTATTAACAACTCAACATTTAATATGGAATTATCATATGATCGATTACCAGGCAAGAAATCCCTTTCCGGAATATTTTGCAAACAAAACTTTACCCTCAGATTCCCCTTAGCTGAATATTACCGCACCACAACCTCAAGAGTGGTTTTTTATATGTCTTTAAAAACTCATCTATAAAATAACGGAGATTTTTCAGTTACTACTGCCAATAAGAAGATCCTAATCAATACTTCAAATTTTATCCTTAATACCGTATTGTGTTAACGATACATAAAACAAGGATTCCTAAATTAGATGTATAGCATCAAAATTTGGTAGTACATCCCATATAGATAATCCCTGGTAAATAATAAAGGAGGGTAGATGCCTATCAAGTGCTCATATGATAAAAATGGCGGGGTTATTCTTATCGGGACTGGAACCCTGCTAGCAAAAGATATTTTAGAGGTTAATAGATCCATCTACGCAACTCATGAGAAGATAAAAAAAACCCCATACCAGATTTGTGATTATACAAAAGTAGAAAAAGTAAAGATCGAGTCAGAAGAATTAATAAAAATTGCAGAACAAGACAATGAAGCTGCACTTGTGAATCCAGGTATGATAATAGCAGTTGCAGCCAAGAAAGACTTGACATTCGGATTATCACGAGTGTGGGAGGCGCATATAAATACCTCTATTGAAAAATTACACGTATTTAGAACCGTTCAGGAATGTGAGGAGTGGATCGAATCAAAGCAAAACATAGATAGATCTTAGTTCATTCAAGCAAAAGGGTTAGTTCAAACCTCACTGAACCCAACGTCATAACAAAGAGATTCTTAGCCACCTTGAAAAATTGCTGATTAGTCTAATATTGATCGCCTTAAGCGCATCCCTTCAGAAAGAACACTAACACCACAACAACTTTCCTCAGTTTTAACGAGGCTCTCTATGATACAATGAAAACGACTCAGTGGCCTCCTTTAACACAGATTATACACCTTGTTTGATTTTGGACGTTCTAATGCGTATTTAAAATAGAGGCATCAATTGTTCCTTAATTCAATAAGATTTAATGAGAAACCAATTGACTAATATTAGTAAATTGTCTATTTGATTAAAAATTTGATTAAATTGCTAATTAAATAGATGCTCATGATTAAGGCAGTTAAATGCAGATAAAGGGTCACCTGCATTATAATAAGCAATTGCTTTAGCACATTTGAGCGGCATTCAAGCGATAGCCTGAGGGTCAAAAACAGGTGAATCACAATTAAGTAAAAGGAGATCAACCATGTATGGATGGATGGGGAAAATACTTCGGGTTGACTTAACCAAAGGAGAGTGCAGTCAAGAACCTCTGGATCCAAAAGTAATTAAAGAATACATCGGGGGCCGTGGGTT
>JAKSAU010000945.1 GCA_022361535.1 Desulfobacterales bacterium | reverse complement strand
TATCATACAGAAAAAGGCTCTGAGCGTTCTCTTAAAGCATTAAACACCACTTTTCATTCCTGGTGTAAAAAAGCAGGTGAGCACCGCTTTAAGCAATCTTTGAGAAATCAGCACGGCGCTGTTTCCCAGTTGGAGCGACAGATCGCCGAAACCTTGTCCCGTGCCCCTTTTATCTTTATTGACAAGGAACTCCAGGAAGCCATTGATTTTATGGAGAGCGAGCAAATCAAGCTCAATCGCATGGTTTTTTTCGGGGCCAGGGTAATGCTCAAATCAAAAGCATTTGAAGAGACCGCAAAAGAGGTAATGGAAAATGCTGATGAGTTAAAATCCAATTTAGAGGAATTGACCGGTTCTGATCTTTCAATTCCTTCCACCACATCCATAGACGAGCTTAAAAAGACCATCAGCAAGGATGTCGGAGAGCTTTGTGGTGGTGAGCTGTCTTCGGTTATTCAGTTTATCGGAGAAGAATCCTACAAGGGTCTGGCCGAGGATATCATTTCAGGGATGATCCCCATTTACGCCCAACTCAAAGCGGGCACAGAGATGGTTAAGGCATGGATAGATGTTGCCAAAAAAGAATATAAGATTCGGGATATTAATAAAAAAAGCGACATTGTAAATGCCGGAGATCCGGAAGCAGCTCTTAACGCCATTGTCAAGCTGCTTCGCCGTGAGTTCAAAATTTTGGCCAAGGATGCATTTGCAGCTACAGCCAATTTTGCCTCAAGCGTATCAACCGCAGCCCTTGACGGCGGAACCGTAAGCGGAGCAGTTGTGGGCACGGCTACGGCAGTTGCCAACTTGGTGCAGTCCATTGTGCTTTTTGTCAGGGACATCAAAGAGATGAACAGGGCCAATGCCCTGCTGTCCAAAGGCATCACCCACCTTGGTATTTTTGAGGCTTGTCCCTTATTGGGATGTTATCTTTTCTGCCCGGAAAAAGCAGGGTTCCAGTACTCTGCCTTCAGCGGCCTGATACGCCAGAGCTTTACGTCCTGGGGAACAGAAGGATACGTACAGCAACTTGAATTTGAGATCACTAAAAAGTTGAAAACAATCAAGTTAGAGGCTGACCGGATCATGGAGGAGTCCAGGTTGACAGTAGTGGGGATTGGAAAAGGTGAAATTGTCAAGGAAACCCGGACCATGAAAAACACCTCAGTACAGCGCCTTTGCCTTAAGCCTGTTACACCAAGGGAAACCGATCCTTTGGCAAGGATCAGGCTCATGCACCAGATCCGGCGGCAAGTTCATCTAAGGGCCATTCGACAATTCGATAAGTCCACGCTTAAGCATACCCAAACACGTGACAGGCGAGCGTTGCTTTCTGATATCCGGGGATTCGATAAATCAAAATTAAAATCAGTGAAAACACGTAAAACAGATCCTGTGGCTGCTCTGAATAAATTTAATAACGAAGTGCAGCAGTTCCGCCATTTAGACCATTTACCCATTTCCCACACCATGCTCAATAAAGACATGTTTGCCAGAAAATCCTTTAAGAAAGGGGTGGTGCCAAGCAAATATGCAAGACAGATGATTTCCATTGATGAGTGGAAAAAGGTCAGTTCCATCCGAGGATTCAGGACTAAATTGACCAAAACCATTGATGATGCCTTAAAAGATTACGGCAAAGTTGCCATGGGTTCACGTAAACCCTATAGCGCAATCAAAAAGGACATAAAAACATCCAACCATAATTTAGTATTTTTGGATAAGGGCGGGGATTATGTTTTGGAACGGATTGCTGCATTGGGTATGTTGAAAGCAAATATTTCTCACTGGTTGGATGAGAAAAAAGATCAGGCCTTTTCCAAACGCCGTCCTGCAGTCCACCAGCTTTTTCAATGCGTGCTTGATGAAGAAGAAGCTTTATCCGGGCTCATGGATGTGATTGTTTTTTACAAGGATAAATCAGTGGAACTGGGTATCTCAGACTGAGTCTACTTAAAGCTTTAGCCCTTAGTTGGTCGACAAGTCCGCTCTTGCGAACTAATAAACTCAAGAATCATAGGCCATATCTCTGTTCTTGAGTTTTGACTGGCTATTAGCCTTGGATGATTATAGTTTTCCATAAACCCCGTGGCTTTTGAGCATAGAACATATTTTTTTTGAGTACTGCCCAATGACTGAAATACTTGTTGGCACCCATTAGGTGGTGCAATCAAATCGTTGCCTCCTGAAATCAGAATGGTTGGTATAAGAATGCTTTCCATTGCTTTGTAATAATTGAAGCCATCTTTGCCAAGCCAATTGCCGGAGCGGTTCCATTTGCACCATTGATTTAAAAATCCTGAAATTTCATCTTCCGGCCCTAATGCAAACAATGGTCCTGGAACTTTACCAAGCATCTTAATGATTAAAGGAACGATCCTTGTGCTAAGTTTTCCTGCCCAGGTTTTACCAGCTCCTGTTGTTTGGGAGCCTATCCCTACAAGCTTTTCAATTTCATGCTGTCGGTGAGGATTTCTTGCCATATATATGAGCGGTAGAAACCCTCCTCCACTGTGGGCAACCCAAATGCAGGAGGTTTTGTTTGTTTCTTTTAAAACAGTTTGAATGACAGCGGGAACGTCATTAAGCGCAAAATCTTCAGCATCGGGATACAATTTGCCATACTCGCTTTCTCCATGCCCAATCCATTCATAAACCCAGCACTCAAACCCATTGGCGTTTAAAAACCGGGCCAGTTTTGCACAAATCCTTGCATTGGAAAATGTACCATGTGTCATTACAACTGGCTGAGATGGGCTAAATGGATTTGGAAATCGATATAATGCAATTCGACTATTACTTTTGCCATTAATAAAGATCGGTTCTGGTAGGTAGTTTTGAGTCATTTAAAATGAGCCTGATTTTGGTAAATTGACTTAACATCATCGTCTTTAGCACAGAGCACTGTGTTTTATTTACCTGCATACTCAAAGAAGTTGATGAACTTAACAAATAAGTGCCTCAAATAATGAACACATAGCCTTGTCTGCAGTTCAAGTGCTAATAGAATTCGGTTATGGTACAGTGCTCATAAGTGCCGAGAATGTAGACTGTTATAATACGTTTAGCAAGTCCTAGCCTATTTGAATGAAATCGAGATGAGATAACTTATACCTTACGCCATTGAATTAAGGTGATGTGTTTTGAAACGAAGGCATAATTATTGTCTAAACTTGGGAATGGAAAACAAGATAAAAAAAATCAATCGCTCAATTTGACCAGGTCTGTGTAGCGGGTATTTTAATTCTTTATTATCTGGATCTTTTAAAAGGAACTTGCTATCAGGCTCAAAGTAAGCTTAATCTGCAATATACTTGATTCTAAGATAGGATTTCAAAACTCAAGGCCATACATATATCCTGTGTTCGATGTTTCAGGAGAAATAATGATTTCTATACAAAAAATTCTTATAGCCACCATGATAGCTTTAATGTTTTCATCAACAGCATTTGCAGAAAAGTTAGTAATTGGTATGGCGACTGCTTTCAAACCCTATAATTATTCACAAGAAAAACAATGGACTGGTATAGATGTGGAAATCATCGAGGAAGTATTTAGAAGGCTTGGAATTAATGTTGAATTCAGAGAGTACCCATGGGCACGGGTTTTACTTATGGCAGAAGTCGGAAAAATAGATGGGATTCTCTCTGTCTATTGTAACGATAGGCATTCCTTTTTAGAGAATACAAATGAGCCGTCTTATTCCGTAAAAATTTCTTTCTTCTCTTTAAAAACGGATAATCCTAAGATTACTGAACTTGATGATTTCAACGGTAAATCTGTTGGGGTCAATCGTGGGAATTATTATGCAAAATATATCGAGAACTATGAAAAAATAAAAATATTCAAATCTGTGGATGTTAAAATGTTGGTGCGACAACTGTATAAGAAAAGAATTGATTTTGCATTACATGAAGTCGGGCCATTTTTGTATTATAGCAAAGAGATTGGCTTCAAAGAGTGCTTTGATGAAGTCTACGAGTTAAAAAGCGATTCTGTTTGTATGGCATTTTCAAAGAAAGCGCTAGGCTCAAGAAGTAAAGAGTTAGCAGATAAAGTAAGTATGATAATACATCAATTAAAAAGTGAGGGTTATATACAAAAGGTGACGGAAAAATATCTTGGAAAATAGAATAACAAATAGCTACGAGAAACAGTGACAAAGCAAATAAGGGAACCAGGTCTTGGGATCAGTTGATAAAACTAAACATAAAAGGCCTTGTGGTGTTTAATGTTTGCCTTGAGTTTTCAGAATTTGAATTTTCAGACAATGTCATTCAGGTCAAATCCGAACGGTATTAAATCCCTGCCAATGAAAACCGTCTCGAATTAATGCACTGAAAAATCCATTTCTGGTCTGTTCCGTTTTAACAACAGCCGGCGAAAAACATGTTACGCAAATAGAGCCACTGCTATAAATTTCAGCGTTCTGTCCTGATTTGAGTACCATTTCATTACCATCGGGCCAGGTAATCCATAAAAAGCCAGAAAAGCATT
>JAKSAU010000316.1 GCA_022361535.1 Desulfobacterales bacterium | reverse complement strand
GGCATCAGCCATAATGACGCAAATCGTTGCCTCCAGCCAAAAGGGGCTGGCAACTGACAGGGATCTTGCAGACCAAAATTTTAGCCAAGCCAGGCTTCTGCTCGTCACCATAGCTGTTATCGGTATTCTTGTCGGCTCTGTTCTGTCTTTGATCATTATCCGCCAAATCCTGACTGTGCTTAACAAAAGCTTTGCCTTTGCCCAAAACCTGTCCCAGGGAAATTTTACTTCCCGGTTGAGCATCACAAGAGACGATGAATTGGGAGACCTGTCAGATTACCTGGACGCAATTGCAGAAAATGTAGGTGAGTTGATCAAAAACTTATCGGTGGGCATCACCCATCTTACTGATGCGGCAGCAGACCTTGCGTCTGTATCTGAAACCATGTCTACAGGTGCCCGGGATGCATCGGATAAATCCACACATGTAGCTGGTGCAGCCGGTAAAATGAATGATGCCATGGCTTCTGTGGCCATGGGCATGGAAGAAACCTCCCAAAACTTAAGTACAGTAGCAGCCGCAGCAGAACAAATGACAGCCACAATTTCAGAAGTGGCAAAAAACACAGCCTCATCAAGACAGACCACAGAAGAAGCTGTTGCTCAAACCAAAACAGCCAATGAAAAAGTCACACAGCTTGCAAGGGCGGCAGAAGCCATTGGGAAAGTCACCGAATCCATCACGGATATTTCCGAGCAGACCAACCTGCTGGCTTTGAATGCAACCATAGAAGCGGCCCGGGCCGGAGAAGCAGGTAAAGGGTTCGCAGTTGTTGCCACGGAAATAAAAGACCTTGCCACCCAGACATCAGGTGCCACTGAGGAAATCAAAACAGAGATCAACAGCATCCAGAATGAAACTGCACAAACAGTGGAGATCATCACCCATGTGAGTCAAATCGTTGACAATGTAAAAGAGCTGTCATCAACCATTGCGGCTGCAATTGAAGAGCAATCTGCCACTACAAGAGAAATTTCTGTTAATATCAATACGGCCTCTGAGGCCGGCCAGGATATCACAACCAGTATTGGTGAAACCTCTGATGTGGCAAGCAATGTAGCATCGGATGTGTCAGGGATCAGTGATATGTCTGATAACCTGCTTGCAAACAGCGAAAAGGTCAATGAAAACGCCAAAGAACTTGCAGGTATTGCCGAAAGCTTAAAAGAAATGGCTGCCCGGTTCAAAATCTAAAGGTGCATTCCTAAGCAGCGAAAAGAATCAAAGCAGGTGTAGAAAGGGATAATTTGCCGCAACTAAACCTTGAAACCGGTCCCCGTACTTTGGTCATGCACTTTTCAGGTCGATTGGATGCATCAGGTGTTGCATCGCTTTGGGAAGCATCTCTTAAGGCAGCCAAAAAGTCAGCATCTGAAACAATCCGCATCAATCTTTCAGGTATAGACTATATGGACATGGCCGGAGCAACATTTGTATCCCATCTCAGCCGCCTTGTCCAAAAACACTCTTCCGGACAAGAGCCTTCTGTTACCGGGTTGAAGAAAGACTATCAACCACTTTTGGAACTGGCCCTAAAGCCAAAAGGACAAGACCCCATCCACATTGAACCAATGTCAGGTATTGAACGGACTGGCGAAAAGCTGGCCCGGAACCTTGAAGACGCCAAGGAGTTTGTCACCTTTATTGGTGAAATTACATGGGCACTTGCATCTAGTTTAAAACACCCTGGACGAATCAGGTGGGCGGACACTTGGATGGTAGCGGAACGGTCCGGTGTGGATGCCCTTCCCATTGTGGCATTGATATCTTTTATCGTAGGGCTGGTCATGGCATTCCAGGCTGCTATTCCCATGAAGATGTTCGGGGCGGAAATCTATGTTGCCAACCTTATCGGTATTGCCATGGTCAGGGAGCTTGGGCCCCTCATGACAGCCATCGTGCTTGCCGGGCGGTCTGCGTCGGCGTTTGCCGCAGAGATAGGCACCATGAAGATCAATGAGGAGATTGATGCCCTTACTGTTATGGGCATGGAACCTGTCAAGTTTCTTATCATCCCAAGAATCATCGCTGCCACCCTGATCACCCCCTTGCTCACGGTGTTTTCAAACCTGGTCGGGATTCTGGGTGGAGCTGTCGTGATTCTTTCTTTTGGATATCCACCCATCACCTATTACAACCAGGTTGTCGGATTTGTCTCATGGCAGGATCTCACAGGCGGACTGGTTAAATGCTTTGTATTCGGTCTGCTTATTGCCGCAACCGGGTGCATCCGCGGATATCAAACCTTAAGAGGGCCATCTGCAGTTGGGGATGCCACCACCCGGGCTGTTGTATCGTCTATCGTACTGATTGCCGTATTTGACGGAATTTTTTCCATTGTTTATTACTATCTGGGCGTATGAAAGAGACTATTATACAAGTTAGAAACCTGTATGCCGGGTACAATAACAATGCCATCATGGAAAACTTGAACTTTGATGTGCAAAGCGGAGAGGTTTTTGTCATACTCGGCGGCTCCGGCTGCGGTAAAAGTACGGTACTCAAACACATGATCGGTTTGGTTCCACCGGTCTCAGGCAAGGTGTTCATAAATGGTGAAGACATGATAACTGCCCAGGGCGAGGACCGTAACCGAATGCTCAGGTCAATTGGTGTGGCCTTCCAGAACGGGGCTTTGTTCGGTTCCATGACTGTTCTTGAAAACATCATGCTGCCTTTAGCAGAGTATACGGATCTGCCCCGTGATGCCATCGAAGCCATTGCCCGGGTAAAACTGGACCTTGTCCATATGGGCCATGGTGCCGATCTTCTGCCTGATGAACTAAGCGGGGGGATGAAAAAAAGGGCTGCCATTGCAAGGGCCATGGCCCTGGATCCATCAATATTGTTCCTTGACGAGCCGTCAGCCGGACTGGACCCTTTAACCTCGGCAGAGCTGGATCGGCTGATTTTAGATCTGGCCAAGTCTTTGAAGATCACGTTCATCATTGTCACACATGAGCTGGAAAGCATACAGACCATTGCAGACCGTACGATTATGCTGGGAAAAGAGGCCAAGGGAATCATAGCCCAGGGCGATCCCAAACAGCTCAAGCAGGACAAGTCAAATGAATACGTACATCGTTTTTTTAACAGGAATCCATAAAGCGGGACCCCATCCATGACCCAGAAGACAAATTTTTTCAAACTCGGCCTTTTTGTCATCCTTGCCTTTGCTTTGACCGCTGCCATGCTTATCGCATTTGGTGCAGGCAAATTCCTAAAAACGGAAATTCTTGCAGAAACCTATTTTAATGAAACCGTACAGGGACTGGATATCGGCTCAGAAGTCAAATACAAGGGTGTTAAAATCGGAACGGTTAAGTCCATTACCACCCCGACAAAAGTATACGGGATTCCATCGAACTATGTTCTTGTCACCTTTTCTCTTGCAGAAGACTGTTATGTCGGCCAGACAGGTAAAGATGCCGGAGAAAGGATGAAAAAGGCAATTGACGAAGGGCTGAGTATATCTCTCTCCTTTAAAGGACTTACAGGTGCGGCTTACCTTGAAACAGACTATCAAGTTCCGGCCAATCCTTTAGAAATTACCTGGAATCCTAAAAATCTGTACGTACCGTCCCGGCGAAGCAATATAAAAAGGGTTTCTGATGCCCTGAAACAGATGATGGACAGTTTCACAGATCTTGATATCCAAAACCTTGGCAAGGATATTGGTGCCCTGGTAAAGAACCTAAACAATAAAACAAACGATCTGGACATGGCCCAAATCTCTAACCAGGCAGGAAAACTTCTCAAGGAACTGCGAAAGACCAATGAAAAGATTGCCGGATTTATCGAATCTAACCAGATGAAGCAAATTGTTGCAGACGCCGGTACATCCATGGCTGACCTTAAATTGATTGTACAGGACGCCAAAGAGCCGGTAAAAAACACCTTAGCTGACGTTGAAACGGCTGCCGCAGGTGTTACACGAATGACGAATCGACTTGAATCAGACTATGGGCCTAAAATTGCCCGGCTTGCCCAAAAAATGGAAGCCACCCTCACCAGCCTGGAAAAGACATCTAAAATGCTGGAAAACATGGTATGGGTTAATGCGGATATCATAGGAAAAACAATTGAAAATTTTGAACACACAGCAGAAAACTTAAACCAACTCACTCTGGAACTGCGCAAATATCCGGGGCGGATTCTTATGGAAGCGCCGCCTGAATCTCAGACCCCGGCAGCTATGAAGGAGAACTCAAAATAACATGAATACCAGAGCCCCTTTTTTACTGATTTTAGTATTGTTTACCGCCTTGCTTTTACCCTTGTTCACCGGGTGCGGCGGCATCAGAAATGACTATGCCGAAAAACAAATATTCCGCCTGTCTGCATCCCCTGATGCAGCTGATCTTCAAGCCCAGGACAAGGGAAGTAAACTTTTGGTTAAAGGGCTTGACATCTCACCGGAATTCAGTGGTGCGGCATTTGTTTATCGACTCGGCCAAAACCGCTATGCCCAGGATTACTATCACAACTATATGACCCCTCCTGCCCGGATGATAACCGACCTGGTGATGGAAAATCTTTATGCATCTTCCTATTTCTCGCCTGCCTCTAAAAGTATAATGGCCGAAACCAACTACCAGCTTTGGGGAAAAATCACCGGTCTTTATTGCGATATAAAGGATGATAAGCAAGCTGTCGCGGTTATCACTATTCGCCTGAATCTTGACAAACAAACAACAGGCGGATCTGAACCGTTGCTTTCCCAAACCTATGAGGCCGCTATTCCTATGGAAAAAACCAGCCCGGACGAATATGTAAAAGGATTGAACCAAGGATTGACCCATATCCTAAATGCATTTTTCACTGACGTGTCAAAACTTGATCTAACTTGACTAATCTAACTTAAATGAGACCCTTAAGTTCTCATTTATCATTTGAAGGAAAATCCATTATGAAATTTAGACCCTGCATTGACCTGCGAAATGGAAAAGTGGTCCAGATTGTAGGCGGCACTCTGACCGATAATAACCAGGACAGCCTTGTCACCAACTTTGAAAGTGAAGGCTCTCCTGAAAGTTTTGCAAAGAAATATAAAGAAGACAAACTTTTAGGCGGCCATGTAATAGCGCTTGGTCCCGGAAACACTGAAGCTGCGTTATCAGCACTTAAAGCCTACCCCGGGGGACTGCAGATGGGCGGCGGCATCACCCCTGAAAATGCATCCGGTTTTCTGGATGCAGGTGCATCCCATGTCATTGTCACATCTTATGTGTTCTCAAAAGGTAAAATCGACATGGATAAATTGGAAGGGCTGGTTAAGGTTGTGGGAAAGAACAGGCTTGTTCTGGATCTAAGCTGCAGGTTTCGTGACGGACAATTCTGGATTGTTACGGACCGCTGGCAGAATTTTACAGATGTGGCGGTAACGCCTGAAACCCTTGGCCACATGGCAACCTATTGTGACGAATTCCTGGTTCACGGAGTAGATGTTGAAGGCAAAATGCAAGGCATCCAGGAGGATTTGGTCGCCCTTTTGGGCAGCCACTCCCCTATCCCTGCCACATATGCAGGCGGAGCAGGACA
This sequence comes from Desulfobacterales bacterium, assembly GCA_022361535.1. The sequence continues at coordinate 3,960 of JAKSAU010000316.1, read as the reverse complement.
TTTCTCAGATCTTGACCGGGTAAAATCCATTGGAAAGAATCGTGTGGACCTGACCATTGGGTCGGCCCTGGATATCTTTGGGGGTACAGTTCCTTACCAGAGAGTGGTTCAGTGGCATCACGCTTCTAATTAACAATTTGAATTTACATACACTTTTTGATAGTATGAAGACTTGATATGGCGTTTTATTTGTGAACAAGGAGGTTCCATGAGTCTTAGGATCAACCAAAATACAACTGCATTAATTGCCGCTCGTCAGGCTGGCAATGCAGATAATGCCATGGCCAAATCTCTGGCACGGATTGCCACAGGGAGAAAAATCAACTCGGCCGCAGATGATGCGTCAGCCATGGTTATCGCCGACAAGTTAAAAAGTCAGTCCCTGGCGGCAGGCCAGCAGATTCGCAATGCAAGTGACAATATTTCCATTGCCCAGACCGCTGACGGTGCACTAGGTCAAATCTCCGACATTTTGCAGGATATCAGGACTAAAAGCCTTGACGCAGCCAACGGGCTTCACTCTGCAGACAGCCTTTCTGCCATCCAATCAGATATCAATGCGTCCCTGGATGCCATAAAGGATATTGTTGATACCACATCCTTTAACGGGCAAACTCTTTTGGATGGTACATTTAATACCAACAGCCTGTCCATCAGTTCGGTAGACCCGTCACAGCTGGGATCGACCGAAACAGGATTTTTATCCGGAATTGACATTACCTCAACCGAAGGTGCCCAGCAGGCCATTGAAACATTAGACCTTGCGTTAAGCCAGGTCAATCAGGTCCGCTCAAACGTTGGTTCCAGCCAGAACCAGTACACATCCGACATCAATACCCTTTCCACCACACGCATTAATCTTTTGGCTGCTGAATCTCAAATCAGGGATACTGATCTGGCCGAAGAATCAATTGTGCTCAACCAAATGAAACTACTTGCACGGACAAGCACCTATGCCATGGCCCAGGCCAATAAAACACAGGAGAAGTTGATCGACCTTATTGGTTGAGTATCATTGCTTAAGTATATTCTATTACCAAAATTAGGGGGGAACACATTCCCCCCTTTCATTTTTATAGTAATTTTCAAAATAGATTTTCGATTGGCCTTGGTGAACAAGGGTATCGCATATAACAAAACCGGCTCGTTAGTTCTAACAAGCGGCTGCCGAATTTTTTTCAAAAATCCGCCTGATGCCGTCTTCTTAGAACTAACGAGCCTAAGTGCTCAAACGGCAATACATTAATTTGTGGTTGCTACCGACAACTAAACTACCCGTATTATATAGGAACATATTTTTAGAACAGTTATAAATACTATTTTACTCATCACTTGACTCTAAATAAAATATCGCATAATCAGAAGAATACGAATTCTTAAGTTAGACAAGCACCATTCCATTTCAAACTATCAAGGAGAGAAACCATGTTCTGGATTCATATGTTGTTGTTATTGGCGATTATCTTTATCGGCATTCGCTATGGCGGTATCGCTTTTGGCCTGCTGGGCGGTCTGGGCGTATCCATATTGGTATTTGTATTCGGTATCGTACCTGGCGCACCGCCTGTTTCAGTCATGCTTATCATACTTGCGGTTGTTGCGGCGTCTGCCACTCTTGAAGCCACAGGCGGCTTGGACCTTCTTGTTGCTTATGCTGAAAAACTGCTGCGAAATCACCCCCAATATGTTGTCTATTTAGGGCCTTTGTGTACCTATACACTTACTGTATTGGTTGGTACCGGGCATTCTGTTTACCCGTTGCTTCCTGTTATTTACGATGTGGCATACAAACAGGGCATACGGCCGGAACGACCGCTTGCCGTTTCCACCATTGCGTCCCAGATGGGAATTACCGCAAGCCCAATTGCTGCAGCAGCTGCCGTGGTCATGGCGACAGCTGTTGAAAACCAGCTGGATATCGGTCTGGTCGATGTTTTAAAAATTACGATTCCCGCAACGTTTATTGGTGTGTTTGTTGCAGCCACCTGGAGTCTTAAGCGGGGCAAAGACCTGGACAAAGATGAACGTTTCCAGGAAAGAATGAAAGATCCTGAGTTTGCAAGGGAAGTGGCCGGCGGCATGGAAGAAGGCGATGAACGCCAAATCAAACCCACCGCACACAAAGGCTTGTACATATTCCTAGCAGGCATCCTTTGTGTCATTCTGGTGGCCCTGCTTTCAAAAACCGTCCTGCCTGAAGGGGTAGGCATGTCCGTGGCCATCCAGTTTATGATGCTCACTGTAGGGGCAGTTATCCTGATTGCCACCAACATCAGTCCTAAAGCCATTGCCGCATCAAACGTTTTTACTGCGGGAATGGTGGCCGTGCTAATCATCTTTGGTATTGCCTGGCTGTCAGACACCATTATCGGCGCCCATAAAGACTATCTTATCGGGATGGTCAGCGGTATGGTGGAAGCCTTTCCCTGGACCTTTGCCTTTGCCATGTTCATAGTTTCAGTATTCTTGAAAAGCCAGGCTGCCGTATTGACCATCATGCTGCCCCTGGGGTTTGTACTCAATATTCCGCCGGATGTCCTTATCGGGGTGCTGCCGTCATGTTATGCCTACTATTTTTTCCCGTTCTACCCCAGCGACCTTGCCGCAATCAGTTTTGACAGGACTGGGACAACCAGGATCGGAAAATATGTATTAAATCACAGTTTTATGTTCCCTGGGCTCATCGGTGTAGGTACGGCAACCATTCTTGGATATTTTTTATCCATGGCCCTGTCCTCATTTTAACTTCACACTGATTAGTTCAGGATAGCGCTGAAAAACAAAACCGCCTGCAGTAAACTGCAGGCGGTTCTTTATTGACCAGCAAGATCAAAGCGTTTAATTCCGGCTTGCTGCCGCCTGATATCAAGCTTTCTCATACGCGAAGCAAATGTGGACCGGTTGATGCCTGAAGCCCTTGCAGCCCATGTAATGTTCCAATTGTATTTTTTCATCAGCGCCTTAACATAGGCTTCCTCAAGTCCCGGCCATGTCATGCTGGATAGGTCAGCCATAAATTCATTCTCCGTTGCTGCAGCACTTTCATCATGTCCCTCGACTATTTCAGGAACCACATCAATAATATGTTCCGGCAAATTTTCCGGCTGGATATATTCATTCGGGGAGGTCACTGTCAGATAACGAATTAGATTTTCCAGTTCCCGTATATTTCCCGGCCAGGTATAGGCAACCAGATACTGCATGGCTTCCGGTACAACCTTTTTCTCAGGGTTTGTCCCTTTTGCAGCTTCCTTATCTAAAAAGTATTTTACCAGTAAAGGAATATCTTCCCGGCGGTCTCTTAAAGGTGGAAGATGAACCGGAAGAACAGACAGACGATAATATAAGTCCTGGCGGAACCTGTTTTCAATGATCATCCGCTTGATATCTTTATTGGTGGCGGCAACAATCCTGACATTTATATGCCTGACACTGGTAGATCCCAAGGGTTTGATTTCATTTTTCTGAAGAACCCTCAACAATCCGGCTTGTGTGCTCATGGGCATGTCACCGATTTCATCCAAAAACACCGTTCCGCCGTCTGCAGCCTCAAAAAGCCCGGCCCGGTCCCGGCTTGCCCCGGTAAAGGCGCCTTTTTTATAACCGAACAATTCACTTTCCAGCAACGTTTCTGGAATAGCTGAACAGTTTTGAACCAGAAACGGGTTAGCGGCCCTGCTGCTGCCCTTATGAAGCTGCTCTGCTACAAGTTCTTTTCCCGTACCACTCTCACCGGTGATCAGCACGTTAAAATCCGTGTCTGCATAGCTTCTGACCAGCTCCATGCTTTTATGAAATTCAGCACTCTGGCCAATTATTGTGCTTTCTTTTTTTACCCTGGACAAGGCTGACTTTAAATGAAGATTCTTTTTACGCTCTTTAGAATAAAGAACTGCATTGCTCATTGCAATTGAGCATATATCGACCAGATCCTGAAGATGCCCCAGGTATGATTTGTCC
>JAKSAU010000169.1 GCA_022361535.1 Desulfobacterales bacterium | reverse complement strand
TGGTTTTCTCTCTCCTTATGTCGAACAGGCACTGAACAGTGGACATAGATCGTTCAAACTCGCCTTCGATGACACGACGCTCACTTGGGCGGGGTGGGAGCGCGTTATCGAACTGCGCGTCACCAATGTGCGTGCGGTCGGGCAGGATGACGCGACAATTGCGAAGATTCCTGAACTTTCTTTGGCATTGAGTGGCGATGCGCTTTTGCGTGGGGAATTGGCGCCGAAGTACGTCGAACTACTTGGCCCGGATATTCGTGTTCGTAAGTCATCTTCCGGCAACGTCGATTTCGCGTTGGCGACCAATGTTGACGGAGACGTCGGTGGCCGGGTTGCATCGGGACTCATTGGATGGCTGCTGAAAAGCCCAGAGAGTGATTCCCCGATGAGTCATTTGGATACCGTCCGCATCACAGGCGCGACGGTAACATATCAAGATGACGCGACCGGAGGTGCTTGGCAGATTCCAGTCGGCCACGTTCGTTTGGACCGCGCTGCGCATGGACTGTTGGGTGAAGGCTCGTTGCTGATCGATGCGGGTGGCCGGATTGCGGACATCGCGGTGACAGGCTCCTATCATCAGGGCGCAGAAAAATTAGATATCACGGCGACTTTTGCGGACATTGCACCGGATGCGTTTTCAAAATTGACACCCGAACTAGCTATCTTGGATGGCGCCGACATTCCACTTTCCGGTACGCTAGTTCTTGGCGTCGGTCTAAATGGCAATGTCGACACCGTTGGGTTTAATGTTCGTGGTGCGGCAGGAACTCTCCAACTTCCCTCTCCGATAGGTAAAACCGTGGATGTCGAAACGCTCACGGCCCGTGGACTTTTTGATGGGGATGCGAAGTCCATTGTTCTCGATGAAGTAAAAGTGGATTTCGCGGATAAGACCGCCATTCAAATTCCCGCGCCGATCTCACATACATACATCGTGGATTCTATTGCAGGGCGCGGTGCTTTCGACGGCGCGGTCAACGAGCTTTCCTTCAACGATGTTGCGATCTCGCTCGATGGACCCGCAGTCCGTGTTTCGGGTACCTTGCCGATTGCAAACCCAAATGGGGGATCAATCAAATTTAGCGGTGAATTGATCGACGTTCCCGTGGATCGGTTGGCGGATTATTGGCCGGCGACTATGGGAGAGGATGCGTGGTCATGGGTCACGCGAAATCTCGCGGGCGGCACGATGAAACGGGCGCAAGCGGACGTCGTTGCCACGATTGACGAGACGGGCGCGGTCAATGTCGACAGCCTTGTTGGCACGATGAGCGCTGAAGGCGTCGACGTGACGTATAT
>JAKSAU010000469.1 GCA_022361535.1 Desulfobacterales bacterium | reverse complement strand
GTAACCCTGCCGGTTAACCAGACCTTTGTCTACAAGATTCCTGACGAGTTAAAGGCTGTGGCTGATGTGGGCATGCGGGTTCTGGTTCCTTTTGGCCGAAGACGGATTACAGGCTTCATCCTGGGCGAGCAGGATGACTGCAGCCCTTATAAAGCAAAAAAGATCATTTCCCTGATGGATGATCATCCTCTTTTTCCAAAGAGCGATGTGGCTTTTTTTAAGTGGGTGGCCAATTATTACATCCACCCGTTGGGTGAAACCATAAAAACTGCATTGCCAAGTGGACTTGAACGCAAAGATGTCTCTTGCGTGTTTCTAACGCAAAAAGGCCGAAAAGCCTTAAAAGAGTCTGCCCTTGCCAAGGATGAAACCGATGTTCTCAGACTTTTAGAAAAAAAAGAAGGGTGTACCCTGAAATCGTTACAAAGTAAGGTCGCGAACGTGTCTTCTTTGGTAAGAAAATTGGAAAAAAATGATTTTGTCCGGGTATCCGCGGTGTTAAAAAAAGAGGCCGCTGGAATCAAAATGGAGAAGTTCATTGCGCTGTGCCAAGACCTGCCCACAAAACAAATCCGCATGTCCAAAAAAAGGACCCAGATTCTTTCTATTGTAAGGGATACCGGGGAAATCTCCTTGACGGCGTTGCGCCGCCATGTTCCCACAGCTCCGAAATTGATCCAGCCTTTAGAAGAGGCCGGGTATCTTAACATTGTAAAACGGCAGGTATTTCGTGACCCTTTGGGAGAGCCGGTTGAACCAGATACTCCGCCCGAACTCACCCCGGAACAAAACGGTGTGGTGGAACAGGTAACGCAGGCGGATCAAAAAGGGTTTATACCCTATCTGCTCACAGGGGTAACCGGATCCGGAAAGACGGAAGTGTATATGCGCCTGGTGACCAATGCCGTAAAGGCCGGGAAGGGGGCTATTGTTCTGGTTCCGGAGATTGCGCTGATTTCCCAAACCGAAAGGCGGTTCAGGGCTCGGTTTGGAGAAAAGATCGCTGTGATCCATTCCATGCTTACCCATGGAGAGCGGCTGGACCAGTGGCGCAGGATTGCTCTTGAAAAGGTTAATATTGTCATCGGCGCCAGGTCTGCCATCTTTGCACCGATCAAAAAAATTGGAATCATTATCGTGGATGAGGAACATGACAGTTCCTATAAGCAGGAGTCTGGCCTGCGGTATAATGCCCGGGATATAGCCGTAGTTCGGTCTAAAATGCATGATTGTCCTGTGGTCTTGGGCTCTGCCACCCCTTCTGTCCAGTCTTATCAAAATGTCCTTGCCCAAAGATTTGTGCAGCTTGAACTGACCAAGCGGGTTAATGACAATCCATTACCTGAAATTACCCTGGTTGATATGAAAAAGTACAAGGATGTCTGGGGAACTGACAGGATTATTACCCCCGAACTTGGTCGTGAAATCCGGGCCTGTTTGGAAAAAGGCAACCAGGCATTAATTTTCTTGAACCGGCGGGGGTTTGCCACATTCCCGGCCTGTTCCAGTTGCGGCAAAACCTTAAATTGTCCTTATTGTGATGTAACCATGACATTTCATAAGGGGGCAGATTATTATAAGTGCCACTTATGCGGCCATACCCTTGGTGCAGGTATCAGGTGCCCTGAGTGCCGGGGCGGAAAACTTAAGAATTTTGGGTTTGGCACGGAAAAGATTGAGTCCATGCTGAAAACGCTGTTCCCGGATGCACGGCTTGCGCGTATGGACCAGGATTCAACAGCAAAAAAGGGGAGCGCATTAGGACTGCTTCGCCAGATTCGAAACCGAACCGTAGACATTATCGTGGGTACACAAATGCTCGCCAAAGGCCATGATTTTCCCGCCATTACACTGGTAGGTGTCATCTGTGCTGATTTGAGCTTAAGTCTTCCTGATTTCAGAGCATCGGAACGGACATTTCAACTTTTGGCACAAGTGGCGGGAAGGGCGGGCAGGGGCCAAGAACCCGGAAGGGTGATTATGCAGACTTATAATCCTGACCACTTTACCATTGAGGCATCCCGGCGTCAGGACTATAAAGAGTTTTTTAATCACGAGGCCCCATTTAGGAAGGCTTTAAGGTACCCGCCCTTTACGAGGATGATTCAGCTAAAGATTTCAGGCCGGGATGAGAAAAAAACTGCTGCTCATGCCCAGCTTGCAGCCCAAGTGCTTGATCGGATCAATACCTTAGAACCAAAGGCACAGATTCTTGGCCCTATTGAAGCTGCTATTCAAAAGATATCGTCCCGGTTCAGGTGGCAGATTCTAATTAAAAGCGCCTCTGCCGGTCAGATTAATAAAATGGTTTCAACTATGGCTCAAGACCCTGATATTTGCAGGGTCAAGACCGTTTCCATTACCATTGATGTGGATCCTTATTTTCTTATGTAGATCCATTCTTTTAGATCGCTTGATTTAGAAAATCAGTACTCCCTATAGCAGTTTATACGTACAGCTTGTTAAAGAATAAATAGTGTCCCAGGTCATCAGCATGGTTTTTTGAGACGAATTCAGCTGTCAGGTAACGTCCCTGTTTGGCCATGACCTTGACTTCCTTTTTCACCATAGATTGTTTTGGATCATCTAAAATAAACTCCACGCTTAATCCGTTACCAAGCCGAATGTTATGATCTTTATTTGTCTTTAAGGTGACTCCTATTGAATTTAAACGCTTGATTACCATTCCGCCTTTGCAGCCTTTGTCCTCCGTGGCGGTATAGGTACCGGCAAGACAGGTCTTTGTGTCCATCTCCACGCGGTTTTCAAGGGTGACCATACAGGTATGGCCGCATCGGCAAAGATATTTCATCCGATTGTATCGTTTATCCAGTTTATATTCTGATAGTTGTATGATCTTGGCGCGCCTGCACTCCGGGCAGATCAGCCGAGCTGTATCTAAGGAACTGATTTTAACCCGATCTTCCATGTGCGTTTCTCCTTCAAGGATGTTTTATACAAAGCTTTATATTGTCTTTCTTACCAATGAATATATACATTTTTTATGCCAAATTCAGATACTGATTGATATGTTTGAATTTGTTATATATATTGGGGTTATATTTAAATATCAACAGCTGCGCTTTGGCGCTTTGTTTAAATATAATGCGCGTTTGTTAAATTTAATCAATAAGGTGCTATTTCATGACTGATAGAGAAAAGTCACTTCGCCGTTTGGATTATGAATTGTTTAAGGAGTTGGATCCTCATGTCCTCCAGAAAAAATTTTTAAATGCCCTGTTAAAAATACAGAATGTCCGACGGGGATCTTTATGGATTAAGCGAGGCCAGACCTTTGTCTGCGTTGAGGCAGTGGGTAAGGAAAGTGATAATATAAGGGGGGTAACCCTGGATGCCAATCAACCTTCCATTGTGGGATGGGTGATTGAAAACGGGAAGATGACCATTGCTGAAACCGGAAGTGACCGCCGCCACAACCGGGAGGTTGAAGCTCATTTTGCCGTAAAAAGCAGTCAAATCCTTTGTTTCCCTTTGTTTATCCTGGAAAATGAAGTTTTTGGCGCTGTCCAAATTATCGATACTACCCCGGATCGGACTCAATTGAATCTGGACAAGTCATACCTGGGGCATCTTCAGGATTTGGTCGATATATGTTCAATTGCAATGAGCAATGCAGTTCTTTACTCTAAAGAGCGTAAAAAGAATCTTCATTTAAAGTCAGCTTTGTCCAGGGTAAAAAAAGAAAGCACAATAATCGGCCAGAGTGCTGAATTTCATAAAAGCATGGAGCTGGTCAGAAGCTATGCAGACACGGATTTTAACGTGCTGATCACCGGTGAGAGTGGTACGGGAAAAGAACTTGTGGCAGAGCAGCTTCATAAAGGCAGCAGTAGGGCCGCTAACCCGTTTCTGGTTCAAAACTGTTCAGCTATTCCAGAAACGTTGCTTGAAAGTGAATTGTTCGGATATAAAAAAGGCGCCTTTACCGGAGCAAGCCGGGACCGGGCCGGGCTTTTTGAGGCTGCAGACGGCGGAACGGTGTTTTTGGATGAAATCGGTGACATGCCCATGAGCACGCAAGCCGGATTGTTGAGGGTTCTTCAGAAAAATGAAATCAAACCCTTAGGATCTACCAGTGTCAGGCATATAAATGTCAGGATTGTTGCCGCCACTAATAAAGATATCAAGCGGATGATCATTGAAAACAGGTTCCGCCAGGACTTATATTATCGTCTGTCTGTTCTTCCGGTTCATCTTCCACCTTTAAGAGACCGCCGGGAAGATATTCCTTTACTGGTAAAATACTTTTT
>JAKSAU010000355.1 GCA_022361535.1 Desulfobacterales bacterium | reverse complement strand
CTGGTGGAGGAAGATTTCATCAGTGCCGAAATTGAGGCGGTTCCGGCCGGAAAAGCCAGGGACATCGGGTTTGACCGTTCTATGGTGGGGGCTTACGGACAGGATGACCGGGTCTGTGTCTACACGAGTCTGACCGCCCTGATGGCTACCCGTGCCCCGCTTCATACCGGTGTTGCCCTCTTCTTTGACAAGGAAGAGATCGGCAGCGAAGGGAACAGCGGGGCCCAATCCGCATTTGTGGCCGATTTCTTCTCCGACCTGCTCGCCCTGACCGGAGAACCGGATGACGACCGGAACCTGCGAAAAGCGCTCCTGCGTTCAGCGTGTCTCTCAGCGGACGTCAATGCGGCCGTGGATCCGGACTTCAAAGAGGTGCACGAAAAGCGGAATGCCGCCCGCCTGGGAAACGGGATCTGCCTGACCAAGTTCACCGGTGTCCGGGGCAAGTCCGGGTCCAGCGACGCCAGCGCGGAATTTGTGGGGGAGATCCGGTCATTGTTTAATCGCCACGGCATTCCCTGGCAGACCGGTGAACTGGGTAAAATTGACCAGGGCGGCGGCGGAACCGTTGCCAAGTTCCTTGCCCGGTTCGGCATGGACGTACTGGACTGCGGCCCCGCCCTGCTCTCCATGCATGCACCCTTTGAAATCGCCAGCAAGGCGGATATCTACGCGACCTATAAGGCATACAAAGCCTTTTACGGACAAAACTAAAATGGTAAAAAAAACAGTCATATGTCTGGCGGCTGTTTTCCTGATGGTTTGCGGGACGGCGGTGTCTGCCCCCCGCACCGGCGTCTTGCTGACCGACGCCCGGGGCACCGTCCTCTATACCCGTAATGCCGGGACGGCCCTGGTCCCTGCCTCCACCCTGAAGGTGCTGACCAGCCTGGTCGTTCTTGAACGATGGGGAAGCACCCACCGGTTTTCCACCCGCTTCGCGCTGGATGACGGCAATCTCCATATCAAGGGCCTCGGGGATCCGCTGTTCATCTCAGAAGCCATTGAAGCGGCCTGCCGTGATTTAACCGAAAAAACGGGGCTGATGCAGATCCGGGACATCATCCTGGACCAGACCTGGTTTGATAAAGAGATCTCCATCCCGGGAACCGGCCGCTCCCTGAATCCCTACGACGCCACCACCGGCGCCCTGTGCGCCAACTTCAATACGGTCTATTTTGAATGGGACCGGAACCGGAAACGATATCGAAGCGCGGAACCCCAGACCCCCCTGCTGCCGGTCTTTGAGAAACAGATCCGGGCCACCGGCCTGACCCACGGCCGGATCCTGCTG
>JAKSAU010000600.1 GCA_022361535.1 Desulfobacterales bacterium | reverse complement strand
ATCTCGTCGGCAAAGCTGATGGAGGTGCCTGTGGCTCCTGCCCGGCCGGTTCTGCCGATACGATGAATATAGTGCTCGGGTTCTATTGGCAGATCATAATTGATTACATGACTGATGTTTTCAATGTGAAGTCCTCTGGCTGCCACATCTGTGGCTACCAATACATTAATGTTACCCTTTTTAAAATTGTTGAGAACCCTGAACCGCTTATCCTGTGAAACATCCCCGGAAAGTACCCCTGCCTTTTGGCCATACCTGGATAATTTATCAGACAGGAACCTAGCTGTATCCTTACGGTTGACAAAAATAATCACTCGTTTAAGCTTCTCGGTAATAAGCAGGTTGCAGACATTTTTAAATTTGTCATCTTCTGTTGTCAGGTAGACAATCTGCTCAATGGAGTCAGCAGCCGCCTGCTCAGGATCGATTTCAATGCGAACGGCGTTTTTTGTCCAGGAATCGGCCAGGCGAAGCACTTCGTCTGTCAGAGTAGCGGAGAAAAAGAGAGTCTGGCGCTTGTCTTTGTGCGGAGTCATGTAAACCAGTCGCCTTACATCCGGAATGAATCCCATATCCAGCATCCGATCCGCTTCGTCGATGACCACGATTTCCACCCGTGAAAGATTGATCAGCTTTTTAGAGATGAAATCAAGGAGACGCCCCGGCGTCGCTGCGATGACATCCACAGGTTTTTCTGTGAGCAGTGTCTGCTGTTTATGATAACCGGTCCCTCCGAATACCGACACGATCCGAAGATGAGAGTATTTGCCAAGACCTTTAAAGTCTTTTTCAATCTGGTGAACCAATTCTCGGGTTGGGGCAAGTATCAGGGCTCTTGGAAATCCTTTTTCACGCTTAATTGATTTACGGGTGAACCTGTTAATTAGGGTAATAATAAAGGTAGCGCTTTTTCCCGTGCCTGTTTGGGCCTTGGCTGTCGCATCCTGCCCCTTCAGGGTATGCGGAAGCAATTGGGCCTGTATGTCTGTACAATATTTGAATCCTAAGTCGCAAACAGCATGCATTAACCCTAAAGGAAGATTCAGATCATGGAATCGGGTCTTTCCCTCTTCT
>JAKSAU010000939.1 GCA_022361535.1 Desulfobacterales bacterium | reverse complement strand
TCTTCAACTTTTTCAATGTTGGAAAAGAAACCATCAATATTCGATATAAGATTTTTAAACCATTGTCCTATTTTTTTAAAGAATCCGGGAGAACCAGTTTCTGTTTCGAAGAAATTTTGGATAAGCATACTGGTGAGCTCTTGGTAACCATAGTCGTATCCCAAGGCCCAAATACCAACACCTGCCAGGTTGTTTTTAATAGCATATTTATATTTTAGTCCTATGCTTACCGAATCATCAATCCATATTTGGTAGTTTTCATTATTCTCTGTAAGATGATAACAAGGAGATAAACTAGCCGAATCGAAAACACGATCACAACTGGATGCAGTATTAGTGAAAAATTCGTTATAGCTTAGGAATTTTATTAAACCTTTGGCTTTCGAAGGAATTTCAAAATCGTGGGTTTTCCATTTTTTACCAAAATACGGTACCACCAAAATCAATTGACTGTTTTTAACACCCAAGCTTGAATACTGCAATATGCTGGAGTTAATATTAAACGATAACCACTGTTCTCTACCATAGAGCGGTGCGTTAGGCCCGGCATATTTGGTAAAAGTACCATGGTAATCGAAGCCTGTAAATAAATAATTGTCAATATATTGACTTAGACTATTGAAATCGTAGGCAAAATGCTTGTTGTCATTGGCTATGATGGGTGGAAGCATAAAGTTAAGCTGAAATTCAGGGTTTAAATTTTTTAAACTCTTTGAAAGCGTTGCAACAAATTGTGTTAAGTTGTCTTTATCATGTTTATTTAAGTGGCCAAAATCCAGAGTTATACCATCGCCACCCGATTGCTGTACCAAGGTTAATATTTCCTGCATAAAGGTGCTGGAGACCTTACTTCTATCAAGTAATTTTGATTTTATATTTTTAAACGGACTGGCTACCACCAAATCTACTTTGCAACCATGTTGGCGCGGGAGGTCAAAATCGAGCCTATTCCAGTTAAACGATTTTTCAATTTTACCGGTTTTAGCATTAGGAATGGCCGCGTAATAACCAATGCGGGTATACAGTCGAAAATCGAATTTTAGCCCTTTATTATCATTCCAGTAAGGGTAAAATCCATATATTTTGTGAGTAGGTACAGTGTTGTTTTGTAATAATGGATTCTTTTTAAACTTCCAATGCTGGTAATCATCCATTATTTTTTCCATGCAACTATCGGTATTATGAAAATAGTTCATGGTGTTAATTCGCGTAAGAAATTTATGATGAGTGGCTTGCGGTATTTGTTCTACATCTTTGCTTGTGTTTGCAGCTTTAGCCTTAGTTTTAGTACTGGTTTTAGTAGAAGGTATTGTTCTTGGTTTATAATTCACTCCAAACTTCACACCCAGAAGCTCCCATAAATCGTTGTAACCACCTGTATAACTTAGTGTCCATGGTGATACTCCAGCCAGACCTTTTTGCTTGGCCCAATCGAATTTGGTTGCAAGGGTTGTGCTATCGTCGAACCAGGTTTGGTATGTTTTATTGTTTTTATTTACAATTAAATAACGAGTAGCAGAGTTCTTATCAAGTCCCAACCTGCCTTTGCCTGCCCTTACATCCGATTCAATAACCGAATAATTAGGGTGACCAATAAATTTTGTTGTCGCCGAAGGGATATCATTGTTTTTGGTTTCCCATCGCGCTCCATAAAATGGAAGCCCTAGAATTAACCTTTTAGGTTCAATTCCTTGGCCTAAATAATGACTAACCGAATGACTGATCGAATAGTTATGTCCGCTAATAAAATCATTCAAAGGTGCTACAGGCCCAGAT
>JAKSAU010000350.1 GCA_022361535.1 Desulfobacterales bacterium | reverse complement strand
TTTTTTACCCCGTGCGGTAGTTTACAATCCTGATTTGGCATTTTTAGCCTCATTTTTTTAGGTAATTAGAATCTTAAATGAGCGTTGTATAAGTTTTATGGAACGACCCTGCACTTTATTGTCCTTGTGTACAATGTTTAAGTTAACTTTTAGTCACGGCAGTTTGATGTTGGTAAAGCGTTTCCAGTGGACCAGCTATGTTTCCCGGTCCTAATTTATAGATCTGACAGCTACCTTTGTCAAAACCGGCATCTGTCAGATCCAACCTGGCTCACTAAATTTTATTGAAATGCAGTTACTCTTTTCTTCTCAAGTTGCGATGGGTCATTTCTTAGATCTTTTAACAGCCCCATGGCAGCAAAATCCGCCAGGACTTTAAGATTGGATGTCAGGCCATCACTTGGAGACTGGCTGTTACCCAGATTCATGATCTGCGGCATTTTGACTTCGAAGTCGCCCAAGTTTCTGTATAATTGTATGGCTACATCTTTTTCCAGTTCGGCCGAGTACAATACAGGATCATAAGCCTCATATGTTGCCTTGATAACAGCTGCTTCAGCCAACCCTTTTTCCTTGATGGCCTTTGCCTCATATTGGGCTGCTTCAAAATTTGCTTTTTGAATGTCCCTGTTGGCCTGAGCAATCTCAAGCTCTTTTTGTTTCTGGATGACAGCCAGATCCTTTTGTTTACGGTATTCCACTTTTTCTTTTTCAGCCTGACGCTCAGCCTCTTCAACTTTCTGCTGCATGGCAATAACAGCCAGTTCTTTTGTTTTAATCGCCTGTTGTTTGGCTTTGGTTCTGTCTATATCCGCCTTGAGTTGTTCAGTTTTTGCTTGTTCTTTTGCAGTTTCCTGCTCCTGGACGGTTTTGATTCGTGCCGCAACCAGTTTTTTCTTATCTGTCAGAAGATCTTGGAGTTGTTTTTCTGGAATCGGTCGACCCATGGTAAACTGAGTGGCTTCAATACCATAGGGTGCCAGGGGATTTTCAAGCCGTATAAAATTACCGCTGCGGTCCTGCATTGGGATGGTTTTCCAGACCAGTTTTTTGGTCTTTTTCAACTTGTAGGAATCTTCCTGATCAACCCCGACTGTAGCCAGGCTTGTCTCATCCACTTCAACCTGCCTGCGTATGGTTTTGTAAATACCATTGGATAACTGATCTTTTACTGCGGCCTTAAACTGGTTGATTGCCCCAAGCAGAAATTCCTCCCCTGTATACTGAGTTGCAGTATTTACCACAACATCTTTTGCTGTTTTTTCAGCCAGCGATCGAACCAGGTTTTCAAATGACCTGAAATCATGGTGAATATTTAAAAACTTATTGTGATCAATAGGCAATTTAAACCGGAAGGCACCTGGGATATCTGCGGTATAGGTATCTGCAAACAATACATTGATGGGTTTATTGATGGACGTGGCAATTTTGCTGAGCCGTTCCCGCTTGCCATCCAGCATGGCCGCCACATCCGAACTATAATCCACTGTAAATACTTGTTTGTAACGGGTGATGGTTGAAAAACCGGGAAGTTTAAAATGGACACCAGGGGTCGTATATACATTCTCAACCTTTGTTAAGGTGTTTTGATAATGATAGCTGTAACCAGCTTCTGTCTGGAACCAAAACATCCCTCCGAACATAATAATAGCCATGGTTACAACAATAGCTGCTGCAATCAGTCCAACCAGCACTTTCAGCTTCTGGGGGATCTTGCTTAGAAGCGATTCTTTTGAAGAGTGTTTAGGTTCTTTGGGGATCGTGATACTTTGTGAGGTAAAACTGTCGTCTGCCATTTAAAGCCTTCCTTTCAGATAGAACGAGTTAATTTGGAGTCTGCAACAATTTGAGTTCGTTTACGTCGGTTTTTACAAATATTCAATTTGGGTTAGAAATAAATTCAATTAGCAATGTGGAAGCCTTCTGATCATTTATTGGAACGTTGTTTAGAATACTGAAATCATCTCATCTAATTAAAATGAATTTTTCCTATCACGCTGATCTGAGCTTGTCTATCAGGGAAACCCTTAGAAAAATGTTTTTTTATATATTTTAATCTATAGTTTCATCCGAAATCAGCTGAATTTGATGTTGGCAAGAGTATAATTACTTAATTAACCGTAAGGAGAAATTGAAGATTCTCTATATTATAATGCCCGTTTATAATTGTTGAAACTCTTTCATCTAAATGACAGATTAGAAATACACATTTAACTCAACAGGAGATCAGGTATGAAGATTCAATGGCTGGGAACGGCGGGATTCAGAATTGAAACACAGACCGCTGCGTTTTTACTGGATCCTTATTTGAGTCGCAATACCGATGCGGACCCGAGGCAGGAACTTACCCCAAAAGATCTTGCA
>JAKSAU010001082.1 GCA_022361535.1 Desulfobacterales bacterium | reverse complement strand
TCTGCATGGATGGCGTTTTCTGCATTCTTTTTGGTCATGGAAGACATTTCTTCCATGGAAGATGAGGTCTCTTCAATGGATGCCGCCTGTTGAGACGCCCCTTCGGCCATGGATTGACTTGAAGAAGATACCTGGCCGGCTGCAGAGGCGACCTGGTTAGCCCCTTCGCCAAGACCACCGGTTATATTGTTCAATACCTTGATGATGCCCATGGAGATGAAAAACGCCATAAATATCCCGATCACGACTGCTGCACAAACCAGAATAATTACAGATAATTTTGTTTTCTGGGCTGCTTTGAGCATAATTTCATCAGTCATGATATGGGATTTTGCTTCTTTTCTAAGCCGGTCCAGCAACTCCTGGACCTGATTTAAGGCGGGAACTGTCTGCGAGGCGTAAATCCTGCTGCTTTCGCGCATCCCTTCCAGTTCGTGTTCAGCCTCTTCTTTCAACGCGTCAAGTTTGCCCATGGTCTGGTTCAGCAAGGGAATTGTTTTCTGGTTGAAAAGCGCAATAGCAGATCCAGTGTCACCTATCTCGAGACTGCTTTCTATTCCAATGGCACTTTGATGCAGATCTTTGTGTATATCCACCATCTCATCCCAGGTCTGTCTGAATTCCATGTCTCCACTTGCATAGGCCTTTCTTGCTTCCTCGGAATTCAACCATTTACCCAGTGCGCAACGGGTGGGATCTGTCTGAACACCAAGTTCGGATTTCTCCTGGATAAAGGCGTCACGGATTTTAGCTGCCCAGTTCAGGTGGTCGACTTCCCTGGCGATAAAAATGGTTGGCAAATTGGGGTTGGCCTGCTTAAAAACTTTATCAATGGCACTGGCCGACTCGTGGAGCGCTTTATGCGGGGCTTCTATTTCCTTTAATAAGGAAGCCAGGGACGGTACCAGTTGTTCTGCCTGCCTTCTGCCTTCACCATACAGCCATTGCCCAAATGCACATTTGGTATGATCCATTTGAACGGTCAGCTTGGTTACTTCTTCATCTGTTAGCAGGGCATTGACCTGGTTGACCCAGTTAAGATGGTCTACTTCCTTTTGGGCAAGGTTTCCGTCTAACTTATTTCCATCAATTACTTCTTCGGCATTGATTACAATACCGCTTGTACCCGTGTAAGCAAGAATGCCGACAATAGTAAGCAGTAATAGAACAATGCCGAACCCACTTCCAATTTTTTTGCCTATGGTCATGTTTTTCCAGTTCATTTTTTTTCCTTAAATATTGGCTTCCTGTTTAACAAGAGAGATGTCTGCCTGGTTTAATACTTGGTCAATATTAAGAAGAATCTTAACCCCGGTTTCAGTTTTCGCCATCCCCAGGATGTAATCGGTAGACAGCTTTGTACCAAAAGCCGGGGGATCTTCAATGGCATCCCCGGCAATGCTCAGTACTTCAGAGACGGCATCAACAACAATACCGATGAGCACCATTTCATCCTGGTTATCGATTTCAACAACGATGATACAGGTTCGCTCGTTATATGGGATTTCTCCCATACTGAATTTCAGCCTTAAATCAACGACCGGCAACACCTTCCCTCTTAAGTTGATCACCCCTTTTACAAACTCAGGGGTTCTGGGAACCGGTGTTATCGGTATCATCCCGATGATTTCCTTTACCTTTAGAATACCTATACCGTATTCTTCTTTTTCCAAGGTAAAGGTCAGGTATTTTCCGGCCTCTACCGTGGTGGCCCGTATGGCCTGATCAAGTGTGTCAGTGTTCATTTTTTCACACCTCCTTTAAACCTCTGCCTTAAAATAGACTCTTTGGAATAGATCCAGAGCTGATATTCAAAGGCTCCCTTATATTTTGTAAATTGAATCTTAATTCAAAACCCCTTGTATATTCTGTTTAACCGTCAAGTGCGACCCGAGTTGTTTTAACCAGCTCCGTTTTGCTCACCGGTTTGGTTAAATACGCATTGATCCCTAAACCCATTGCTCTTTCCTGATTAATTCGTTCGCTATATCCCGTACATATAATGACGGGCATATCAGGATTTGTTTCCTTGATATGCTGTGTTAGGTGATCACCTGTTAATTCCGGCATGGTCATATCGGTTATTACAAGATCAAACCTGTTTGGATCTGCCTTAAATTTGCTCAAGGCCGCTTTGCTGGATGTTTCTGCATCAACCTTATATCCCTGGCGGGTAAGAATTTCTTTTTCCAGGGCCAGAACCTGGGGTTCGTCATCGACCAGGAGTATCCGCTCTGATCCCCCTTTTGCAGGAGATTCCTGAAAGTGCTCGTTTTCAGACTTTGTTATGTCTGTTGTCGGGATAAAAATATCGACTTGTGTGCCCCTATCTAATTCGGAATGAATTTTTATTTCTCCGCTATATTCTTGAATAATTCCATGGACTACGGATAACCCAAGGCCTGTTCCTTTACCCTTGGGTTTAGTCGTAAAATAGGGTTCCAGTACTTTTTCAAGTGTCGTTTCATCCATACCCACGCCTGTATCCGCTACTCTGAGTCGAATGTATGATTTGTCTTCATTCAGTTCATGATCCAGCCCTTGAACATTTTCAAGGCGTATAGTCAGGGTTCCTCCCTGGTGCTCCATGGCATGAAATGCATTGGTGACAAGATTCATGGTAATTTGATGGATCTGGGTTGGGTCGGCCATTATCATTTGACAATCTGGTGCTACATATTTTTCAATCCTGATAGTTGAAGGCAGGGTGGACCGCATGAGTTTGATGGCTTCTTTGACAATGATATCCGGTTTAAGCGGGGCAATTTTGTGTTCGGCTTGACGGCTGAAGGTGAGAATTTGGTCAACCAAATCTCTTGCCCTTTGAGCCCCTGCAAGTATTTCATGCAGTCCGCTTTTGTCATCGTTTTGTACGTTGAGTTGTTCTTTTAGCAGTTCAGCATATCCAAGAATAGGGAAAAGAATATTGTTGAAATCATGGGCGATACCACTGGCCAAGGCTCCCAAAGCTTCCATTTTTTGGGCCTGTCGAATTTTATCTTCGTATTCTCTTTGCTTGAGTTCCATATCCTTTAGTTTTGTAACATCTGTTGCAATCTGCAGCCTTGCCAGTCTGCCGTCCACCCAACGGATTGCCCGGTCATGGTATATGTTCCACCGGTTGGTTACAGGGTGTTTGTCTTCCCATAGATGGATTCCTGTGGACTGTCCATCAGGATTGGTTAAAAAGCGGTTGGTGCAGTATTCACAGGGCTTGTCCTGGTGTCGAAAGGCTTTCCAGCAGATTTCTCCGGTCAGATCTGCATTGAACAGATCTTTCATATAGTCGTTCATAAAAAGGATTTCATAGGTATCCATGTCTGCGACATAAATCGTGGACTCAATTCCATTAAGTATGGCCAGGAATCGGTTTTGGGTATGCTGCAATTCTTTTTCAGTGTGTTTACGATCAGTGATATCTGTGAACATGGCAAAGGCGCCGTCAAATTCATCCCGGTCATTAAACTGGGAGGTGGCAGAGACAATGGCCCATAATTCCGATCCGTCTTTTTTCTTGAATCTTGATTCGTATTTTTGCTGGAGCCCTCGGCTACGGCTCTCCATCCTTGAAATATGTTCCTCCAGATCTTC
>JAKSAU010000133.1 GCA_022361535.1 Desulfobacterales bacterium | reverse complement strand
TTCCTTTGATCTTGTCATCTCAGATATGACCATGCCCTATATGACTGGGGATAGACTGGCTAAGGAACTGTTATCTATAAGATCAGAGATTCCCATCATCATCTGCACCGGATTCAGTGAACGAATAAACAAGGAAAAAGCTGAAGCAATTGGAGTAGAAGGTTTTTTAATGAAACCCGTAATCAAATCGGAACTCGCAAAAAAAGTACGCGAAGTACTCGATGGAAACAAAACAATATCTGAAGACTAATTCATGCAACTCCAAAATAATATTTGCGGTTTAGATCAAAGATAAATTTTTAGTAGCCGGTTTAGAATCAATCCAAAACCCACCGTATTTATTTGACATACTGTAACACCAACATACCGAGTTGGAGTCAGGTGTTCTGCAACAACGGTTTCAATACAATTGGATTTCAAAGAAAAGTAAAACGTTCAACACCTTTTTTATACATTGTAGCAGCCGCTACAAACAAATGTCTTTTACGGTCCTATAATGCAAAAAATTAACAAAGACCATCATAGGAGACAAAAATGCAACCAAAAATCATAGGAATTTCTGGCAGTCCCATAAAAAACAGTAACACAGACCGGTTGGTCCAAGCCGTACTTAACAGCAGCGGGCTTGAATCGGAATTTGTAAAACTGAGCAAATTGAATATAACGCCGTGTATTGCCTGCCTTGGATGTAAAAAGGACAACATTTGTAAAGTAAAAGATGATTTTCCCCAATTAGCAGAAAAGGTAAAAAAAGCTGATGCCATCGTAGTGGGTGGATATGCACCCTACGGCTCTGTGGACGGATTTACCAAAGCCTTTCTTGAAAGGCTGTTTTCTTTTAGACATCAAAACGGACTTAACCGCGGTAGACTTGCTGTTGTTGTTGCCTCGGGTATCGGAAGGGGCGCGCCAGGCCTTGAAGAAACAAGTCAGCAAATTGAGCATGCTTTAACAGTAGAAGGAATGGAAATCCTGGGTAACTTGAAAATCACCGGGAACCCGGAATGCCTGGTTTGCGGCTTTGGCTCAACCTGTTCGATGAGTGCCCTTCCCTGGGTCTTTGGAGATGATACTACTGTTACTCCGGATAAATTCTGTAAAGTTGAAGATCAATCGGACGTATGGGACCAGGCCAAACAATTGGGTCCCAATATTGCTGAAAAGATTAAAAACAGGGTATTAATGTAATTTATAATATTAACAGGTGCCCTTGTTTCTTTGAATGAACGGCACCTGTTATCGTCTGTAATTAAATTCTAAGACTGCCTAAAAAAACGTATCTCACAATCGTCTTGATCCATTAAGATGGAGCTATCCTGATAGTTATAAAATTTAATTCATACAAAGCACTTGACAAATACCGACCAGTCGGTCAATATTATTGAAAAATCAAATCCAACCATAAAACAAAGGATATAGGCCGACCCAATGGTCAAATCTATTAGAGAACAAAACAAAGAAAAGAAACAACAGGCGATTCTGGCATCTGCACTGGAGGTCTTTGCCCAAAAAGGATATGCCCAGGCAAAAATAATAAATATTGCACGGTCCGCCAATGTGGGGAAAGGCACTATATACGAATACTACCGAAGTAAGGAAGATTTGTTTTTTGGTGTGTTTGAATGGTATGTCCAGGATCTTGCCGGCCATTGCATAGTAGATGCAAGCCGGTTGGGAGGAAATGCGGCAGATCGCCTTTACACTTTGATGGACTCTTTGTTCAGTGCCGCCCTAAAACAAGTGGATTCTTTCGCCGTTTTCTTCGAATTCTGGGCAGCTGCAGGAAATCCAAACCTGCGGGATCGTTTCCGGACCTCGCTTTTGTCCATGTACGACACCTTTAGGATTCTTATCGCGAAACTGGTTAAAGAAGGCAAAGAATCAGGTATTTTCAATGCAGATACGGATGAAAAGGCTGTTGCTGCAGGCCTTGTAGGTGCCATGGACGGAATGATGCTGCAGGCATGGATGGAAAGGGATTTTGATGCCCACCGAGCCGCCACTCAATTTTTTAACATCGTGATCCAGGGAATTCAGTCCAACAACAACCCAGGTGAATAAAACCAAGGAACCAATACAATGAAAAATATACTGCAGATCACTTTATTTTATATCCTGTTTCAACTGACGGCCTTGCCATTAAATGTTTTGGCAGAGACTCCCGATGCCAGGCAGCTTGTAGGCCTGGCATGGGATTATATGCGCGGAGAGACATCTGTTTCCGTGGTTCATATGACGGTCCACCGGGCCACTTGGGAACGCAAATCAACAATCAAAGCCTGGACCAGGGGCAGAGATACATCTATTTTTCAAATCATAGCTCCGAAAAAAGACAAAGGGAACGGCACCCTCAAACTGGAGCGGGATATGTGGACATTCAATCCCAAAATAAACCGTGTGATTAAGATTCCGCCATCCATGATGTCCCAATCCTGGATGGGCTCTGATTTTTCAAATAATGATCTGTCCAAGGCTGATTCCATACTCAATGATTATACACACGAAATTGTGGCCAAAGAAGCCAATGAGGGCATGAATGTATACACCGTTAAATCCATGCCCAAGCCGGACGCCCCGGTAATCTGGGGCATGCAGACACTTAAAATCCGTGAAGACGGTATTCTGTTATTCCAATCCTTTCATGACGAAGATCTTGAACCGGTAAAAGAGATGACCACCACTCAAATTACAAATATGGGAGGCAAGCCTTTTCCAATTCGCTGGACCATGCGGTCTATTGATGCAGAATCACCAGAAGACTACACCCTTCTGGAATACGAAACGCTTGAGTTTGATGTTCCTTTAAAGAAAAATCTTTTTACCCTAAATGCACTCAAAAAGCCGTTGAGGTGATTCCATGGAAATTATTATGGCTTGGCGCAATGTATGGCGGAATCCCAGGCGAACTATATTAACGGTCATGGCGATTGCCTTTGCCTGCCTGATTTTGGTTTTTATGCTATCTTTTCAGGTTGGTGTGTATGAGGTGATGATCAATGCCGCAGTCAAAACCCAGACCGGCCATATACAAGTCACAGCCGTCAACTATCACAAGGATCAGAAAATCCGGAAGGTGGTAGAACACCCTGAGAAAATAAAAACACTGGTGGAGAGCGTTCCTCATGTGACAGCCCATACCTTCAGGGCAAGCAGTTTTGCCCTGTTATCATCAGAAACCAGGACCGTGGGAGGCATGGTGACCGGCATTGACCCTGAAAAAGAACCAAAGGTTTCCTCTGCGGCTGCCGTTATCCGAAAGGGACGTTTTCTAAATGCCGAAGATAAGGAAGCAGCGGTCATAGGAACCCTTCTTGCCAAAAACCTAAAAATTAATATTGGAGACGAGTTGGTAATATTAGGTTCTGGCAGGGATGGGTCCATTGCTGCAGGAATTTTGGAAGTCGTAGGCATTTTCTCTTCCGGCATGGACGACTATGACCGGTCCGGCATCCAGATACCTTTGACCTATTTTCAGGAAACCTTTGCCATGGGCGATGCCGTCCACCAAGTGGTAGCAATATGTGATTCACTTTGGGCTGTAACTGAAACACAGCAGCACATTTCAAAAGCACTCAAGGAAATTGAAGGAGAACGTGAACTTGTATGCCGTTCCTGGAACCAGATCATGCCGGGACTAGTCCAATCCATCCAAATGGATCTTGGGGGCGGTATCATTTTTTACGGCATTCTCATTGTAGTCGTTGCCTTTTCCATATTGAACACGTTTCTTATGGCCGTTTTCGAAAGAACCCGTGAATTCGGCACCCTTCTTGCCATGGGTGCAAGGCCTGGCCGTTTAAGCAAAATGCTTTTATACGAATCCGGCTTTCTAACGCTTTGCGGACTGGTATTAGGTATTTGCGCCGGAGCTGCACTGACTTTATGGGCTCAACACAGCGGCATTTCCATGGGAGAAGCCGAAGGCATGCTCAGACAATACGGAATCCCTGGAATAATCCGGCCGAAACTAAGCCTGCTTACGGCCCTTGCAGGACCTGTGGTGGTATTTATCATCACCATGCTAACGGCAGTTTACCCAGCTGTTAAAGTGCACCGTCTTAACCCGGTAGATGCCATGCACGCGGCGTAAAGGAGAATTCATGCATTTTCAATTGTCATGGCGAAATATCTGGCGCAACCCCAAACGAACCCTGATCATTTTAACGGCTGTGGTAATAGGCGCCTGGACCATGCTTGCCTTCAGTGCCCTGTCCAGGGGGTTCATGGCTTCCACTTTGTCTACAGCCCTTAATAACCTTACGGGGCACATACAAATTCAAGCACCCCAATTCAGGGATGACCCTTCTGTTGAAAACAGAGTTGAGAATCCTGGCTCAATCGCGGAGACTCTTCAAAATATCCTGCCCCGGGAAGCCCGTTGGACATTTCGTATCCAGGTGGGTGGTGCTGTGTCCAATGCCAGAAATACAAAAGGGATTACCATCGTAGGCATTGACCCTGAAAAGGAGCCTGGCATTTCATTTTATGGTGAACAGCTTTCTGCCGGGAAACTTCTGAAGCAAGGCGATAACCGTGGGATTATCATCGGTCATGCTCTGGCCAAAGAGTTTGAGACAAAACCAGGCAGAAAACTGGTTCTTATGACCCAGGGGGCAGATGGGGAAACATCCTCTGCAGCATACAAGATCAGGGGTATTTTCAGGGCGGAATTGGAAGCCACAGAAAAACAATTCCTGTTTATTACTTTGCCGGCGGCCCAAAAGCTTATCGGGGTTGGTGAGGCAATTACCAATGTTTGTATCAAACTGCCGGATACCGACACCCTTGATATGACTGCCACGGATAATATCATAACCTCCATTTCTGCCGCCCTTCCAAAGAATGTTGCTGTCCTTGCCTGGCCGGATCTTTTACCTTTGCTAAAAGGGTATTTGGATATCTTTGATTCGTTTATGCTTCTTTGGTATGTGGTGGGATTTGTTGCCATGGCTTTCGGCCTTGTCAACACAATGATTATGGCAGTACTTGAGCGGACTCGTGAGTTTGGGCTGCTCAAGGCATTAGGTATGAAGCCTGTACGCATCATTACCAATGTACTTTTGGAATGTCTCATCTTATTGGTTTTGGGCCTTTTTGCAGGTAATTTGTTAGGGGTTGCAACAGTCACAGCTTTGTCCAAAGGGATAGATTTGTCGTTTTTGGCACAGGGATCGGAATTTTTCGGCATGGGAACCCTGGTTATACCTTTTCTCGAAGCTAAAGATATATTGTCTGTGAACACGATTATCTTAAGTTTAGGCCTTCTGGTCTGTCTGTATCCTGCGGTCAAAGCAGGAAGAATAACACCCGTGGATGCTATGGCAGGGCATTAATTGCTGAACCGGGACAAAGGTGAGGTTTTTTTATGTATGACAAACTCAAACCCCAAGTTGAACAGGTACACGAATAGAAACACTGCAAAGGAAATTTTTATGAATATTGTTGAAATCAAAAATGTCACCAAAACCTATACGCAAGGTAAAGTAAAAGTACATGCGCTTGCCGGGGTAAGTGTTTCCATTGCAAAAGGAGAGTTTGCCGCCCTTGCA
Source organism: Desulfobacterales bacterium (assembly GCA_022361535.1). The sequence continues at coordinate 12,520 of JAKSAU010000133.1, read as the reverse complement.
GGGCCTTCCGGTTCAGGGAAAACCACCCTGCTGAATCTTATGGGCGGTTTGGACAAACCCACCCAGGGCAGCATTGTCCTTGACGGCCAAAAGATTTCGGAACTGTCTCAATCCAGGCTTGCCCAAATGCGCCTGGACAAAATCGGATTCGTTTTCCAGGCCTATAATATCATCCCGGTATTATCTGCCAGGGAAAATGTAGAATATGTCATGCTCCTTCAGGGTGTCCCCGCGAATGAACGAAAAGACCGGGCCCGGTCCATACTGGATCAGGTGGGTCTTGAGAACCTGCACGACAGAAGACCTGCCGAGCTCTCAGGCGGCCAGCAGCAGCGGGTTGCTGTTGCCAGGGCAATCGTTTCAAGGCCATCCATCGTCCTTGCAGACGAGCCCACAGCCAACCTGGATTCCAAAACCGGCCAGGGACTTTTAGAAATGATGAAGGAAATGAACCAGATCCATGGGGTCACCTTTATCTTTTCCACACACGATCAGATGGTCATGGAATATGCCCAACGGATCGTTTTTCTTAAGGATGGGCTCATCGTAAAGGACCGGTTTTCAAATCTCATTGGTAGCGGTGCATCAAATACTCAACATGAATCAGGATCTGTGGCGCTGCAATGAATTTTATCAAGGCTGTTCCCATTATTCTTTTGCTATGCTGGTTTCATTTCAGCCTGCCGCTCCAAGCTTTGGCTGTTGATGAGAAAGACAATACAGAGCCATCAATAGAAACGGAATGGGACGGTCATGTAAAACTGTATACCCGTGCGCTGTTTCCAAGGTCCGGCACGCCTTATGAAGCTGTTGGCCTTTCCGCCAACCATGATGGATATGGTGAATTGCGCGTGAACAATAAAACGTTTGTTGGCGACAGCATCTATACTGAAATCCATTATGAACTCCTTGCAGGAGGCGGAGATACGCGAAAAGACGGAGAAAACTTAAAAGCCCTGTATCCCAATCTTTTTCCCAACGGTCTTTTTGCCCCACCCAATGATGACCGGAGGCTATTTGATTTGACCTCTGTCATCCATGATGACAAAAACACCATCTCATATCATCGCCTGGACAGGGCCATGGTTGCATTCACTCCGGAGTGGGGGGAAGTTCATTTAGGACGACAGGCCGTGACCTGGGGACATGGATTTACCTTTAATCCCATGGACCTTTTCAACCCCTTTGCGCCCACTGACCTGGAACGGGACTATAAAATGGGAGACGACCTTGCCCTAGCCCGGTTTACCGTTGCCCAGACCGATGTTGAAATGGTTTATGTGGCCCGAAGAGACCCTGATACAGGCAACACGGGGTTGGATGAAAACTCCCTTGGCGTCAAAGTTCATTTTTTCGCAGGTGACATCGAAACTGACCTTGTCTTCACACGCCACTATGAAGATTATGTACTCGGAGCAGGTATGGTCGGATACATAGGCGGTGCAGCCTGGCGATTGGATTTGACAGGCACTTTATTAGATGAATCCAGCAGGGGAAAAGATGCCTATCTATCTGCTGTGGCCAATCTTGACTACTCCTGGATTTGGCTGGATAAAAACTGGTACGGCTATATTGAGCTCTACTACAACGGGTTGTCAGATGCAGATTATACAGACCATTTTTCAGACCCGGCTATTTATGACCGTCTAGCCCGGGGCGAACTCTTTGCTTTGGGCAGACTTTATGCATCTGCCAGCCTCAACCTGGAAGCCCATCCATTGGTTAACCTGTACCTTACCCCGATTGTGAACCTTAATGACGGTTCCGGTTTAATTTTGCCCCGACTCGTCTATGATCTTGCAGATAATTTCAGATTAACCATATCCGGCAGTTTTGCCTGGGGAGGCCATGGCACGGAATATGGCGGATATGATATCCCTGGAACCAATTTCATGCAAAAACCTGCTGATACGATTTCAACATGGCTGACCTGGTATTTCTAAATATACAGGCTGACTTCACATACGATTTAATTTGCAAGAAACCATTTACTTTTTTTATCTTCCAATTTAAAAAATATACATACCTGATTTTCACTTAAAACAGTAGTGATCCCGACACATTTTCATGAGGGCTTAGACACATGGAAACTCCCCGGAAACAATCGATCACAGGAAAGATTGAAGGCGTCACTCTTTCCTCTTTTCTCCAATTGATCGAAATGGAACAAAAAACCTGTATTGTCAATGTATTCATTCCGGAAAACAGGGGGCAGATCTTTTTTGTTAACGGTGAGATTGTCAATGCAAATACTGATGACCTAAAAGGATTGGAAGCCCTATACAATATTTTTTCCTGGCATGATTTTAAAATAGAAGTCACGAAAAACCCCTTAAAACGACATAACGAAATTAATCTGCCGTTGATGCATATCATCATGGAAAGCACCAGACGTTTAGATGAAACATCTATAACAGGCACCCCTGAAAAAGATCTTTCATCAACCCAGAAGATTTTGCTTGAAACTATGAAAACCAAAGACTTCTGTCTCGAAATCGGGGTCAGCCTGATCATTGAATTTGAAGGGTCTAATATTTCTTTTCACAGTTCACTTGTGGGTATAGAACATGGAAAATACCTGTTGTTAAAAACACCGGAGCCGTTCGACGATTTTAACAGGTACCGTGAAAAATTCAGGCAATTTATCATCAAAACCTTGTATAAAGGAACCATCTACGCCTTTCGATCCAAATTGATTGCGATCATTTCAAAACCGTCAAAACTTATGTTCATTGAATATCCGCAAACTATAGAACACCATGAACTGCGCGCTCACAAACGATTCAAGTGCAACATTGCTGCACAGGCACAAGTGAATGAAACAGAAAAAAAAGGCGTCATTGAAAACATAAGCAAGGGCGGATGCCGGTGTACGATTGAGGCCCCGGGATCAGACGACAATCTTTCTGACGAGCTTATGTATACAACCGTTCCTTTACGATGCCGTTTGCCTGGTACAAAACAAGAGGTTCAGCTTAAAGGCCAAGTCAGGAATGCCCGAAAAACAGCCGATGAAGTGATTGTGGGCATAGAATTTATCTACAATGGCGACACAAAAGACACACAGGCCATTGTTGACGCGTATATTAAGCTAATCGAACATTCCAACCAGAATGTATAGAAGCCCATCTTAAAAATATGCTCCTTTAAAATGCGGGTAGATTAATTATCGGTAACATCCTCATATGAAGGTAATGCCGTTTGACCACTTAGGCTCGTTTGTTCTAAGAAGACGGCAACAGGCGGATTTTTTACAAAAAATTCGGCAGCCGCTTCTTAGAATAAACGGGCCGGTATCTGTATATGGGATGCCCTTGTTCTTCAGGCCAATCGGAAATTTATTTTGGGAATTGGTATAAAACAAACAGGCCCGCCGGGTAACCCTCCGACAGGCCTGTTCTTTTACATCCCAATAAAATTATTTTCGTACTTTATTTATGAGTTCAAAATCTTTTTGGCACTTTCATTATTTACATCACTGACATGCGGAATGCCTGTTTCATCGGCTGTTTCTCGATTGCCTGAAAAGATTTCATGACGTGTAATCTGGCTCAATGAGAACTTCCTTGCCCCTGCCATCAGCTGCTGGAGTCCGCATCCAAGCTTATCGGCCAGAGTATAAAACCCGATAGCACCGTAAGGAATGTTTTTCATTTCATCCTTACCGATTTTATCTGCAAGGTTATGATATCCGGCAAAAATTTCGTCTGCCGTTTTACCGACCTCAAGCACGGTTTTCGGTAACTCATTCCAGTTTCCGTTGACCTCAGCACGCCGTTCCGGATAGATGGCTCCTTCAATATTGGCGCCCAGGAATCCAGGAATCATAATGCCACGCCCCATACAAACCAGCTTAGTATAAGGCGCCCCTAAAGCCAATGCCTTGAAAATATGATCTTCCAGGGCAAAACCGCCTGCAAAAGACATATCCACGACATTCTGTCCTTTGGCCGATAGAATACTTGCGTATTCATGGGCTTTGGCATGCAGGTTAATACTGGGCACGCCCCAGCTTTGCATCATATTCCAGGGGCTCATTCCTGTCCCGCCACCGGAACCGTCAATGGTGAGCAGATCCAGTCCGGCATCGGTTGAGAACTTTATGGCCATGGCCAGTTCTTCCATACCATAAGAACCTGTTTTAAGTGTGATTCTTTCAAATCCCAGACTACGCAGATATTCCACGCTGTTCATAAAGTCTTCTTGAACCTGCGAAACCGTAGCCAGATGGGTGGCACCAAGACGGCTGTGGCGGGCAAACGATTTAATTGCGCCCTGCTCAAATCCTTGCTGAACTTCCGGAAGCGAGGGATCCGGGTCAACTACATAGCCGCGTTCTTTAAGGAACATGGCATATTCAAGGCTTCTTACCTGTATCTCGCCTCCAATGTTTTTGGCACCCTGCCCCCATTTAAGCTCGATGATGCATTTATCGCCATATTTATCTACGACATATTCTGCCACGCCGTTGCGTGTATCTTCCACATTCAGCTGGACAATGATGGCGCCATATCCGTCATAATAACGAAGATATGTTTCAATCCGCCTGTCCAGTTCAGGGGCGCTTGTTATCTTCCCTCTTTTGGTTTCTGAACTGCCAATTTGAGATTTCCTGTCCACACCGACGACATTCTCTCCGATAACAACCGGAATACCAATCAATGCCCCTCCGATGGCAAAGGAATCCCAGTATTTCTCGGCGATAAAGGTTGACCCTAAAGCACCTGTCATCAGGGGCATTCTAACCTTGGTCTCCTTTTTTTTTCCAAAAGAGGTTTCAAGGCTTACATTGGGGAAAATGCAATCATCAGGGCTGTTGGTCAGATCTGTGCCTATTCCCTGGGCACCGTATGCATATCCCTGGATACGCAAGCTGTTGTAAGATACGCCGACATGGGTGGTATTATTTCCTCCGGCTGTTACAAGACCAAAGCTTCTGGGGTATAACAGTTTCCTTCCCACCATACTGGATAACCAGGTTTCGCACTTACCTTTACAATCGGCACGACACAGGGTGCATAGGCTAGATTCACAAGGATTTCCGCGATTTTTAGTTCCGATAGCATCGTTGGACTTTGAAAATCTCATTTCCATGTAGTTCCCTCTCCTTTCCAGATTAGACATTAAAAGATGACGCCTTTATATGAAGTTCCGCAAGATGAAATACGGAACGTTCTACTCTGTGATGGACAAGTTGAACAGTTCACTACGTTATTATGAAAGCCAAATTAATGTCAACCGGTTGTTAAAAAAGGAAAGACGGGAGAATATGATTAGATACCGGAGATAATGCTGCGAGCCAGGTTCAGATCAACACATTCTACAGGTTTGGTGTCAAAAACAAATCGCCCCGTATCAGAACCTGTATTTTTAATATCCATACAGAGAAACTCCATAATGGATGCATAGGCGATGCCGTTTCCGGAATTCTTTGCTTCTTTTTTCAGCATGGCAATAATATTACCGGCATCTTCTATAGTGCACGTCCGGTCTACCCGTGCAGGCAGTTCAAGAATAGCCGCACTGACAGTGATCAAGGGAATCCTGGTTGTGACCCCTTCTCTGTCCTTGGCCAGGATATATCCGTTTTCAATGGATTCTTTATCGTAAAAGCTTTCGGCGTTTTTCTTAAATGTCAGGGCCAGCTTGCGCATCTCTGACTCAATTTTGTCGCGGTTGCCCCCTTTGATACCTATGAAAAAGTCATCCCCGCCTACATGGCCGACAAACCGTTTTTCAGACATGCCCGCATCTTTTAACAAATCTGCAAACATAAGTATCAGCCGGTCCCCGTTCCTGAAACCGTATTGATCATTGTATGGTTTGAAATTATCAAAATCAAAATAGGTAAGATGGTAGTTTGATGCCATGTCCGAAAGACTTTCACTGAAATATTCGTGGATCATGGTGTTTCCGGGCAGCTTGGTCAACGGATTCTGATTCCGTGCCATCGTAAGATTTTTTTCATTTATGAGCTTGAGCAGGGCATTGGTGGAAAGCAGTCCCACGTACTTCATGTCATCCACCATAATAAGCCCTTCATTGTTATTATACTGGGTGTAGGTTTCAATGAGCTTTTCAACTGATGAATGGATATCGGCAATGGGAATTTTGGTTATAAAACGACTAACATCTCTACCGAATGATGGATTTTCAAGAAGTTGGCGGCCAAATTTAGAAAAAATATATTCTTTGAATGCTGCTTCGCGAATAACGCCAACAGGCTCCTCATACTCATTAACCACAGGGAAAAATGTTGCTGTCCCGTCTTTACGGAATTTATCCACAATTGAAATCATATCACAACTGGAACTTACCGGTTCAATGTGCCTGATTTCATTTGTGATCAGAGACCGGTCTTTGAAACGATTGTCCCTGCGATCCATCTGGGAGAGTTCCCAGATGTGTTGATACCTTGGCTGTAGTTCGGAAATATCCAAGGTGGGCATCTGGATAAAATACCCCTGGATCATATCGCACCCAATTGCCTTGCACTGAGCATACTCCTCCCGTGTTTCCACACCTTCGGCAAGCACAAGGCTTCCCATGAAATGCGCGAAATTGACTATGGTAGATACAACCAACCGCTTTTTAGGATCATTCTCCATATTCTGGATAAAGAATCGATCAATTTTTATATAATCCGGCTCTGTATAATACAGCAGTTGAAGGCCTGAAAAACCTGTACCGCAGTCATCAACGGCAATTTTAAATCCCTGGGAGTGATATGCTTCCAGTATTTTTGCAACATTTGAATTATCCTGGAATTGGTGTTTTTCAGAAATTTCAAAACAGATATCGTTCTGTGTATACCCAAGATTTTGGAGAATATCCCTGGTGTTTCCAGGAGAATAATCCATGGAATTAAACAGCCGGTTATCCAAATTATAAAAGAGTTTGACCGAATGATACTGCCGGAATTCTGCAAATTTTTCTAAAACTTTCTTTCTTAAAGCCAGGTCGACCTGATGCAGTTGTCCTTCTTTATAAGCCGTATCAAACACATGATCTATGGATGAAAAACCGGCATCATTGTGGCCCCTGAGCAGTGCTTCAAACCCGAATGTGTTCCCGGTATGGATATTTACAATCGGCTGAAATGCATAGTCAATTTTTTCCAGGCGCTTGGACCAGTTGCTGTCCTTAAAACTTTCCATATCCGCATCCCAGATCATTCTTTATCTCCTAAAACGTTCATCGTAAAAGTTTCAGGAGAGTACACGGAAATTGTGAGGATAGTATTAATTAAGGAAAATTTTTTCTCAAAAAATTGGTTTTAGAGGCTTTTTACCCACCCCTTGAGTGAAGGGTGAATGTCTGGATCATCATTTCCCTGAATTCCCGGATATGGTCGATGATGTTCTGATTCAACGATGGGGCTTTTTTATCCCAATCTACATAGACCATTGAAAGAATTTTTTTATCAACAAATACGGGGAATATGGCAAATCCTTTCACATTCGACGGCTTTACAACCTTGTCCATATACCAGGAGGGAACCTGTTTGGCATAGGCTTCTTTTTTTGCATCTTTTACAATCATGTCCGTCTCAAGCGAAATTGACCTGTTAAAAACATCCTGTTTGGATTCTATTTTAAAAGCAAGCGCTCTGGCCTGGCTCTCAGATCGACGTTCGCCCCGGATAAAGCGGGGTTCCATCGTATTGGTCTGTTTTTTTTTGATGCTGATAATCACCTGGTTAAAATAAAAGCAGGTATCCATGGTGTCTATGAGCCGGGTAAAAATCTGGTGGATACTCAGTTTCTCTTTAAGGGCCTGCATCACCCGGTCTCTACCTTCATCCAGGTCTTTTTTATTTTTAATTCCGCTTTGAGCTTTGGGAAGTACAGGATCAATGTCCAGCAGTTCGGCATGGCGTACCATTTTATCCTTAGACATCTGGATCAGGCCCATTGCCTTTCTCATATCAATGTTGACCAGATCCCGGTATTTGTCTGTTATGGCACCGGCGATCTCGTAGGTATCTGTCTCCGATGCATTGATATCACATAGCTCGTGAATCAATGCACAAAGATATCTGGTCTTTTCTTTATCTGACAATTCTCCCCCGTTTGCTTTTAACCGGGTAACAGGGCGGATAGCCTGGACCACATCTTCAGGCAGGTTCAGTTTAGCTGCAACCACACGGCCAAGGTCCGAATACGTCAAGCCGAGCACTTTTTTTGCGGCCTCTTCTCTGGATAGGCCTTCATCCTCCATAGTAATTTCAACCTTTATGTAGGTCCCCGGATCAAACAAGGCGACCAGATATTCACCCAATTCATAAACCATAGCTGAGATCTGCAGGGTATCCGAGGCTTTATCGCCTCGTTCCACCGCAATCTGGCGGGCCATAATGCTCCGTTGCAGCCCTTTCAAGGTTTTTTCCTTTAGAATTTCCGAATTGGCAAGCTCTTTCATCATCTCGTAGACTTTGAGGCTGGCTGCAATCTGACGAACTTCATCCGTTCCCAGAATGATCATGGCCTCTGAGATGGTAGAGATACCTTTTTTTGAAAACTGGCGGTAAAAAGAAGAATTGACAAGCTTGAGTACCTGGGCGGTCAGGGCCAGATCCTTTAGGATCACCCGGGCTATGTCCCCGGCCGAAGAATATGATGTATTTAGAATCTGGTTTACATTATTAATCTGTCTAGTAAAAGATAGGAATGCCTCCTGACCCTTCATCTTTTTAAAGATGCCATTGACAAAAACCCGATAATTATCCGGGTCGGAACGGACTTCATCCTCAGCCCCTGCAGGGGCATTTTCTTTTTTTGAGATCAGGTCGTTTATGCAGATGGTATCCAGGTCAATCCCTGCATGGGAGGATTCCATGTCACCCATTCATACTCCGTTTTTAAAACATGCTTGAAAACAATGAGGCTTCCTTCGTATAATATCGCTGTACATATTAGACGGTTTGCCCCATATTTTCAATTGATTTAACGCGGCACACCAACTTAACCCTAACTTTTTGATACCGAAATGGGCCAGACAAACGACCAGGAAAAAATATTAATAACGAAAATCGGGCAGATGAAAGATGCGTTCTCAAGCTACAATGTGGTGAGAATGAGAGAAGCGCTGCGGTATTTGTCAGGTCCCAAACTGACCTTGTTCATTAAAATTCCTTTTTTGATTCATATCAATCAGCCCGATTTCCCAGGATATGTGCCTGACCGCCCAAGCGCCCACGGCATATACAATTTTCAGGAATCCGGATTTTGCAAAGAGGGTTTGAAGCAAAGCGAGTTTGACCCGGAGTTGGTCACTGCAGGGGAAGTGGAACCATGCGTGCTTGGATTGTACCACATCGGATCTTTGGGTACGTTTACCCAGTCGTCACAGTCGGATTTTGATTACTGGGTCATCATCGATAAAACAAAATTCACCGAACAGCGGTATTATAATTTTAAAAAGAAGCTGGACCAGCTTGTAAAATACGCCAGGGAAGAATGTGATCAGGAAGTCACTTTCTTTATCATGGATCAGGCAGATATCCGAAAGGACTGCTATGCAGGGTTTCATGGGCGCGAAACCATGGCCGCCCCCAAGCTGTTTCTCAAAGAAGAATTTTACAGGACCTTTTTGATGATCGCAGGCAAACTGCCTGCATGGACCATCATACCCGCCTCTCCAAAGAAGGGCACCTACTCGGCCATGGTAGGACATTTGTCTTCCAAGGACGTATTTGCCCCACTGTATAAAGATTTTATTGATCTAGGAAAAATAGAAGCGCCTGAAGACCAGGATATCTTAAAGGGGATATTATGGCATATCTGCAAGTCCAAAGAAGATCCGGTCAAAGCCCTGATTAAAGCCACCATGGTACTCTCCCACAAGTTCGGCAACGAAGGGCATGCAACATTGCTGTGTGAAGAGTTAAAACAGACCTTTCCCGACGCCGGAATTGATGACTACAGAACCGACCCTTATAAAGTTCTGTTTGACCGGGTGATCGCATTTCATGAAGACCATGCCAGAGACAGTCTGAACCTGATTAAAAATGCGATCTTTTTCAGGCTGTGCCAATATCCAATGGTCACAACCCCGGACCCGGGATCCCCTAAAAAACAACTATTAGACCACTATATCAGAACCTGGAATCTAACACCTTCCCAGGTGAAAAAACTGATTTCCTATCCAACCTGGCCTGAATCTGAAAAGCGTCTGCTTGAACGGACATTTATCAAACGATTGTCCCAGATGTATAAGCAAATCAATGAAGAATCCGCACTTGCTTATGCCGGCCTGGACAACGTTGAACTGCGGAATCTTAAAATCCTGATTCATAAAACCCGTGAAAGACTGAACCTGGACGAAAACAAAATCCAGCCAAGTTCAATCTATCTTGCCCGAAAAAAGTTTGAATTTTTCCTTCTCCGAGAAACAAAATTTAAAGGGTGGGAATTAGCCGCTTATACATGCGGTGGTGCACAGGAAAGAAAACTGCATCGTTCTAAGTCTCTTCTTGGACTTATGGGGTGGGTGACTGAAAACAAGCTTTACAACCGGAAAAAAGCCCGAATTAAAATAGATGTTGACACCATGCTATTTGAATCCAGGAAAGAACCCGTATCGGCAGATGCGATGTATTTAGCGCTCCAACCGGTAAAGCCAATGTCCGACGATGCGTTCGAATACCCGGCTCAATGGATAAAACTTATGGTCTTACTGGTTTGTCCCAACCTGTCAACAGGTTTTGTCCGCGTAGAAATTCTTGCCGTCAATTCATGGGGAGAGATGTATGAAGACCAATTGGCTCTTGACACATCCAAGGACATGGACGATAGATATAGACAGATTGCCAAAAAATTAAATACATACCAGGGAGACAGCTTAAGGATTATATTCTTTCAACTGGCCGGTCGCCGTGATCCGGATATCGTGTACGGGATAAAGCAATACCTTGAGCCTCGATTCCTGGCTGCCGGACCGGGCACCTCCCGGGAAAAAAGAAAACGTCCTTTATTGGACAAATTATAGGTAAAATATGACCGGACCATCCATACTCATTGTCTCGGAAAATACTGATGAACAAAATGATCTAAATACCGCATTGTTAGACATCGGCTATGACGACCCCACCATTGCCCATGGTGGAGGTAATGCCTGGGCACTTCTCAAATCAACTCAGTTTGACTGTGTGATCGCCTCCTATGACATGGAAGAAATGTCCGGACTGGCCCTTTTAAAATTTCTCAGAAGGGAAGACAGCCTTGGTGAACTGCCCTTTTTTCTGACCCATGCCGCGTTTACAAAACTTAAAGTCATAAAAGCAGGCCAGGCAGGTGTCACCGGATTATTTGTCATACCTTACGATGCAGACGGCATGAAAACCAAGCTTTCCATGGCAATTGGCAAAACCAAAGATCCGGTTATCGAACAAACCGAACAGACGATTGAAGAAGGCCTCGAACTCATTGAGAAAAAAGAGTACAACAAAGCCCTGGAACTGTTCGAAGCCATGGTCAATCAAAAAGAAAATCCTGAATATTATTTCAACATCGGATATATAAAGACTGCCCAGAATAAACATACAGAAGCCATTGAAGCTTTTTCAAAAGCCACCCAGTTGGACCGCCTTTTTGTGAAAGCCTATGAAGCTATGGCAAGAGCCTACAAGGCCATGGGAGAACTTGAAAAATCAGAAGAATATATGCAGACTGCAGCAGAGATCTACATGGATACGGACAAACTGGGATCTGCCGAAGAGCTGCTGACCGAGCTTCTGGAATCCGGCTCAAATTCATTGAATGTTTTTAATACTCTGGGGGTTCTCCATCGGAAAAAAGGGAATATGAAACAGGCTTTAAAGCAATACAAGAAAGCCTTGAAAGTCCACCCGGACGAACCCTATATCTATTACAACATCGGCCGTCTTTACCTGGATGCAAAAGACACGGAAAATGCAAAGACCTATTTCCAGGCAGCCCTGGACAAGGACCATGATTTTGATGAGGCCAAGCAAGTAATTAAAGCAATTGACTTAGGCCTAATTTGAGCCCACGGCTCCAATACCTTTAAAAAAGTATTTTCTTGCAAGTTTCAGAGGGAGCTTAGCCTGAAGTCCGGCAGCAATATACATCACAGCCAAATGGAGTGGATATCATCCAGAGTGTCCCTGGCACACTGAACAGCAACCGACAGTCTGAAATATCTAAGTGCCATCCCGATATACCGGGTCAAAAGATCCATATAAACCAAATCCTGTTCGCTGACCTGCCAAGGCTCACTGTGGTATACCCTTAAAGCCCCGATGATCTTACCCCGTAAATTTACCGGGAGCGAAATAATGGACCTGATGCCTTCCTTTTCTGCTTTCTCAGGATACTGAAGCTGGTCACTGCTATTTGTATCTTCAATGATCACCGGTTTTTGGTTTGGGGCAAGGCGAATGCTCTGGTCTGTCAAGATCGGCCCCTTGTTGCGGTATTCGATACTCAACCCCTCTGTGGCAAGAATTTCCAATTCCTCTTTCCCCGGATTAACTACAAATATGGTGGCCCCTTTTACC
>JAKSAU010000426.1 GCA_022361535.1 Desulfobacterales bacterium | reverse complement strand
GGGGTCGCGGTGATCGCCCTGGTCTGCCTGACAGGGATCTGCCGGGCGGATGAGATGACTTACCGCCTCAAATGGCTGTTCAACACCAGCGTTGCCGGGGACATTTTTGCCGTCGACCGGGGGTATTTCAGGGCGGCCGGGCTGGATGTCATAATTAAAGAGGGGAGTCCGGAGAAAAACGCCATCAAGGAGCTGGAACTGGGATATGCCGATTTTGGCGTGGCATCGGCTGACCAGGTCATCCGGGCCCTGGACAAGGGCGCGGATGTCATCGTGGTGGCCCAGCTTTTCCAGGTCAATCCCATGCAGTGGATCTACCGGGCGGACCGCTTAGGAATACAGACCCTGGCCGACCTGCGGGGGCGGCGCATCGGCATCACCTACGGCGGCAACGACGAGACCATCATGAACGTGCTGCTGGCCAGGGCCGGCCTGACACCCCGGGATGTGAAAATTTTTGGCGTAAGGTTCGATTTTTCCCCGTTTCTGAAAAAGCGCGTGGAGATCTGGCCGGTCTACCGGAATTCCCAGGGTGTGATCCTGGCGGATAAACTGGCCCGGGAAGGCGAATCGGTCCGGTTCTTCAATCCGGCCGATTTCGGCATCAATTTTGTGGCCAACTCCGTGGTGACTTCGGGCAAAATGAAGGTTCGCCATCCGGACAGGATCCGGACATTTGCCCGGGCCCTGATGACGGCCTGGGAGGCGGCCATGGATCCGGTCAATGAAGATGCGGTTCTGGCAGCGGTCAAACAGCGGGACAAGGGGACCGAAGACCGGATCCGGCAGCAGCAGCTCGAGTCCACCCGGTCGCTGATCAGACCGTCTCCGGACCTGCCTGTCGGCCGGATCGACCGGGCAGCCTGGCAGCAGACAGAATCCATCATGCTGGAACAGGGACAGATCAGAGGACCGGTGAACGTAACTTCCCGGCTTTTGACCCTCGATTTTTTCAAGGAGGCGATCCAGTGAACCAGAACATCACCCTTCCCCAGCTCGGGTTGCCCGAGGGCATGATCCACCTGGGGATCGGCCAGCCAAGTCCAACCCTGCTGCCGGTTCAGTTCCTGAACGAAGCCGCGTCCGGGATCCTGTCCGGCAATTCCACGGATTTCCTGGCCTACGGCAACGCAAGGGGGAATCCCGGTTTCCGGGAAATCCTGGCCGGTTTCCTGTCCCAGGGCACGCCGGGAGAACCGCCGGTGGATCCCTGCGGACTTTTCATCACCAACGGCAATTCCCAGGCCCTGGACCTGGTCAGCACCCTGTTTGCCAAACCGGGCGATACCGTGTTCATTGAAGAGCCCAGCTATTTCCTGGCCCTGGACATATTCCGGGATCATGGACTGAACCTG
>JAKSAU010001134.1 GCA_022361535.1 Desulfobacterales bacterium | reverse complement strand
TATTAAAAGCAGATACTACGGTAGCGGGAGGTTCAGGTTCTCAGTCAGTCTATTCCCGGTCGAAATGAATGTCAAATATTTAAAAACAAACTGAGCCCAACATTGGTGCCAAGGTCGCTCAAAGCATTTTCAAAAGCATTATTCTATTTTGAAAATATAATCGTCATCGATGATACCATTTTTCAGCATACAATCTGCTAAATGTTTTTATTTGCTTAATTTCTTATATCAGTTATATGGTATGTAAAAGCAATCCGAAATCCGAGTTCCAAAAGAAATCAATCAAATTTCATATTAGGATTAGGAATGAATCAACCCAATGAAGTTTTCTTCCGAGAAATATGTTTCTTCTAACATGAAAAAGCTGTATTTTTTACTCGCTATCAGCTCTTTTATCTTTTACTACTGCTGGCAGAGGTTTTTAGTGAATAGCATTTCAATGAAATGTCTTTTTGAGTCGGAAAGTTTTATATACGATTCCCAAAATGACACATTGACTGAAAGGCGGTTCTTTAAACTTTTTGAAACCGGGACAAAAAAAATTTTCTATTCCCACCGATATCAACAAAAACCTGAAGTCGTTGTTATGCGCAAAAGTCCGGATGCGCATCTGGTCGTCGTTGAGGAGATCTATTCAGACCATGCTGTTCTAAGAAAAACAGATGCGGGCGACTTTACCGGTGATGATTATGAGTGGATAGTAACGGGCAGGCCGCTTTATCCACCCAAAAAGTGAGGACCATCCAATTGTTCCGAAAGCGAAGCAAATGAGATTTTTCCGAACACCTTGGGCACGCATGCCTTTAAAAGTAGCATTGGGCAAGCCATCACTGCGGAGAATTTGATTGCCTGAAATTTTTAGTCTGAAGGAAAGCAATGAAAAAATGTGAAAAGTGCAAATCTAATGTTAAGGATGACAATATAAAGAAATTAAAATCTACAGTATTGTGTGACGACTGCTATATTGATGAAGTCATGCCAAAGATGCCGAAGTCTCACTATAATAATGACGCTGAATTTCTGAACAGACTGAAAAATTCATATCCAGTATGTCAGCAGCAGTATCACTGAATCTAAAACAGATGCTTTATTAGCAGCAGCATTTTACTGGAAGGCCTATCAGAAAGTAAGGAGGAAATCATGACAAAAACAATCCGTCGGTCAATACTCTTTTTTTCAATCGTATCGTTATTTTTTATTTCCGCTTGTGCCAAACAGACTGCCCACGTCCAAAAAGGCGACCCCTCCAAAAGCTTTTTCAAAGATCAGGTAACCTATCCATATAAGGTTAAATACAGCATTGCACGATCAGATGACGGAACACCCTGGGAGATCGGTTACATGGATGTAGCCCCTTTGTTTAAAAGCAACCCGAAGGTATTGGTGCTGATTCATGGCCGTGCCTTCAGCGGTGCATACTTTGGCAATGCCATAAAGATCGCTCGTGAAAACGGCATACGGGTTATCGTGCCGGATCTGCCCAATTATGGGAAATCCATCCCGGGAAATATAGACAAACCACTGGTGCGCAGTCTGCAGAGCACGCGGGAAGTCATTCATGACCTCATTGTCAACCGGCTCGGTATCCAGAAGGCCATATATGGGGGCCATTCCCTTGGCGGCCAGTGGGCCCTGGGATACGCTTTGACTTATCCTGACGCGGTAGAAAAGATAATCCTTATTGCACCGGCAGGATTAGAAGAACTGCCTTCCAAATATTTTCCGGAAGATTACGCTTTAACCACCGACCGGGAGGATTTCAACCGGTTCCCCTATTATGCCTCCAAGTCCCGTTTGGACCACAGCACCAAGGGAAAGTTGATCGAAGATTTCTATTTTTACAAGCTTAAAATAAAGGGAAAACTTATCCCCTCCGGCTTTTTTAAAATTGAAACCCAGGATACCAGGCTGGCAACAGATATCCGTGTAGAGATGATTTCAGGGAACCCTGTTGAATTCCAGCGGTACAGTATGACCAGTGTCCGGGACGTGTATAATCTTGGGATCGAAATTCAAAAGGAAGATCCGGCAAGTCTGTTCAAGCGATATGATCAGATTCGTGCACCGATATTGTTGATATTTGGTGCAGATGAACCATTTTACCCCAAAAAAATCACCGGATTGAAAGACCTGAAAAAAGATATGATTAGACCCTTTTATCGCCGTATGATGTCTGCCGATTGTCCTGTGGCAGTCAAACTTTACCCTGACAGCGGCCATTTCCCACACAATGATCAGCCTGGCCTGTTTGGGGATGACCTTGTGAGATTTGTTTCTTCGGGTGAAGTGATGGATACGGTCAATCCGGAAACCTTTTGAGGATATCCACTAATTGATCTCTCGTTAGTTATAGGGATTGTGAAATTCAACTTCCCCCTGAGCAGGAAGTTTTCTCAGGGTGTAGTTTAGCAGATTAATTTACGTTTCAATTGATTTGAAGACTCAAGGCGACTTCTTCTCAAAAGGCATAGTGTTATTTTTTCCCAAACAAAACAAAAAGACCCCAAACGGTTTTCCGTTTAGGGTCTTTTATTTTTCAAGCCATCGAGACGGCTTTTTCACGCAAATAAAATGGTCGACTAAACCACGGTTACATTTGCAGCAGCAGGACCTTTCTGGCCTTCTTCAATGTCGAATGTAACGCTATCCCCTTCATTAAGGGATTTAAAGCCGGTAGCATTAATTGCTGAATGATGTACAAAAACATCTTTTCCACCGTCTTGCTGTTCGATAAATCCAAAACCTTTTGTGTCGTTAAACCATTTTACGATACCATTAGCCATAGTGGCAATCTCCTAAAAAAAATAAAAAAATATGAGTTTCTAACTTTGGGGATAAGACCGATTTAATCGTCGGATAATATATACCTTTGGAAGGAAACTTCTATGCTAAAACAATTTTGCACAGTCAGGGTAAGATATAGGAATGGAGATAGTAAGTCAAGTAATAAAAACAAAAAAGCTTATAATCTCAATTATTTATTTTCATAATCTAATCCTAAGGCCCAATAATTAGCAGGACGTATCTCCCATATCTCAATTATGGAATAAATTTTTAAACCGCATAAGGCACGCAAGACGACTAAATTAAATCTATATGACCTATTAGAGTATATCTAATTCATTAATAAATTGTTTTTAATCTCTCATTTCGGATACAAGATACTGTGGTTGATCTATTTTGGAAAAAGCCATCAATGATAGACATAGCCATCGTCGTAGAATTACTTGTTTTAAAAAAGAAAACCCTGCTTCCAAGGATCAGAAACAGGGTAATGTAAAGAGGAAATTTTTTAACTTTCTATAGCGCCTGAGCGAACACCCTTGAGGTACTCCATACAGAACTGGTCATGTCCCAGAAGCATATCTGCCGTGCGGATGGAGGCCATAATTTTTTTATCCAGTGGATCAATAATGGCCGAGTCCATGCCCGCATCCATCATCAGGGTTACAAAGGTGCGGTTGATGATGTGGCGCTGGGGGAGCCCATAAGAGATATTGGACAGACCGCCGGTGATATGGACGTCCGGAAATTCGGCCTTGATTGCTCGGACGGCATCCAGCACCATGACACCCTTGTTGAAGTCCGTGGAAATGGGCTGTACCAGGGGATCCACGTAGATACTGGCGGTGGGGATGCCGATGCCGTTAAGTTCTCCCACCAGGATTTTGGCCCGGCCCAGGATATCGTCGGCAGAGTTGGGCATGCCGGCATCATCCATGCACAGGGCAATGACACGGCACTCCTTGCCTGAAAGAAAAGGCATCATGGCATCAAACCGTTCTTTTTCAAGTGAGATGGAGTTGATCATGGGTATCTGGTCCACCATGGCAAATGCCATTTCGAGGATGGCTGGGTCCGGGCTATCCAAGGCTAATGGAATCTTGGTTACGGGTTGGATAGTATCCAGGAGCCAGCGCATGTCCTCTTCCTCATGGCCGATGCGGGCACCGGCATTAACGTCAATAAAAGTTGCCCCGGCGTCCTGCTGTTTTTGCACATCATCGATGATGTATTCTGCGTTGCGTTCTGCAACCGCAGCCTGGACCAGTTTTCTGGACGTATTAATTCTTTCTCCGATTACTTCAAACATAGCAGCCCCGTTAGTTGATGAAGGTTTTGGCCATCTTGGATGCAGACCCGGCATCGGCAGCAAATCCGTCAGCCCCGATTTCATCGGCAAATGTCTGGGTCACGGGCGCACCGCCCACCATGATTTTAACCTGCTCCCTGAGGCCTGCCTCCACAATGGCGTCAACTGTCTGCTTCATTGCGGGCATGGTGGTGGTGAGCAGCGCTGAGAGACAGACGATCTGAGCGTTCTTTTCCTTGATCTGGGCCACGAAATCTTCCGGGGCAATATCAACACCGACATTGTGGACTTCAAGACCGGCACTTTCCATCATCATGGCAACAAGGTTTTTGCCGATGTCGTGGAGGTCTCCTTTGACTGTCCCGATGATTACGGAACCGCCGGAAGCACCTTCACCTTCTCCCAAAAGGGGTTTAAGTATTTCCACGCAGGATCCCATGGCCTGGGCCGCCATAAGGACTTCCGGGATGAACATGTCGCCGGCCTCCATTTTTTCGCCCACAATGTCCATACCTGAAATCAGACCGTTGTTCAGAATGTCCTGGGCAGGGGTGTCGGCGGCCAGGGCATTGTTTACCAGATCTGTGAGTTTTGCGGCATCACAGGCTACCAGAGCTTCGGTCATTGCATTGAAATCTGTCATTGTTCTCTCCTTGAATCAAATATAGTTTAAAATTTTTGCTTTATGGCTTGAAGGTTGAAATTAATTCCAAAACCCGGTCAATATCAGCATTGGTATGGCAGGCATTGACCTGGAGGCGGATGGTTTCATCCCCCTTGGGTACTACAGGAAATGTTAGGCCCACCACCAGGACCCCGTTATCATAGAGATTTTTCACAAGGGTATGGGTTTTGGCTGTATCCCTGACCATCAGCGGCACAACCGGATGGGGACCGGGAATGGATTCCAGGCCGAGATCGTCCAGGCCCTGCCTGAGCCTGGCAGTCACACCGCCAAGATGGGCCAGACGTTCCAGTCCTTCCGGGCTGTCACAGATGTCTATGGCAGTGGTGGCCGCAGCGCAGTCCGCAGCACTTAAGGGGTTGGTATAAATGTAGGTATCAGCCTTCTGGCGAACCGCTTCTATGACGATATTGCTGGCGGCAATAAAACCGCCGTTCACCCCAAAGGCCTTGCCGAATGTGCCTACAACGATGTCCGGCCAGGCGCCGGCATATTCAGGGGTCCCCCTGCCTGTTGCGCCATAGGCGCCGATACCGTGGGAGTCGTCAACAACGGTGATCACCCCGTCCTTGAATTTTCCGTCATAGGCTTTGCAGATCTCAACAATTTCAGAAATGGGCGCATAATCGCCGCGCATGGAAAAAATCCCGTCAAAGACCACCACCACCCGCTCCATTTCAGGAGAGACTTCATCCAGACAGCGCTTTAAGTCTTCCATGTCATTGTGCTTGAAAATCCCCTTGTTGGAACTGGGGATATTGGTAATACGCATGGCGCGGATGATTGAATTATGGTTGAGCTGATCCCCGATCCAATGGGTTTTCTTGTTAGAAATGGACAGAGCCAGGCCACAGTTGGAGGTATAGGCGGAATTAAATATTTTAGCTGCCGGCTTTTCTGTAAATGCGGCAATCCGCTCTTCCAACCGGGCATGGGGAGCAAAGGTTCCGTCAATGAACCGTACCGCACCCGGCCCCACACCAAAGGCGGCTGTGGCATCATCTGCTGCCTTCAACACGGCGGGATGAAAGGAAAGGGAAAGGTAGGAATTGGAATTCAGGCGGATAAATTCATTGTCACTGCCTTGAATCCGATACCGGGGGCCAAATTCCCCTTTGGGAGGAATGTACTCGTTGATAATTCTTTCTGGAATTTTTGCCCGTCCTTCCTCTTTTAGAACGTCTATTTCCTGGGCAAGGCTTGAATCTAATTTATCTAATGACATTGTGGTTATTCCTTTTTTTATTCCATGTCGGCCCAGGTCAGCACAACCTTGCCGGAATTGCCGGAACTCATGACGTCAAAACCTTTCTGAAAGTCAGTATAGTGGAAATGATGGGTGATAATGGAGCTGATATCAAGACCGGTCTGAATCATGGTGGTCATTTTGTACCAGGTCTCATACATTTCCCGGCCGTAAATGCCTTTGATGGTGAGCATGTTGAACACCACCTTGTTCCAATCAATATTGGTTTCATCGGGCATAATGCCCAGCATGGCGATCTTACCGCCGTGGCACATATTGTCCAGAATGTCGTTCAGCGCGGCCGGGTTGCCTGACATTTCCATGGCCACGTCAAAGCCTTCTTTCATACCCAGGGTTTTCTGGGCATCTTTTAGTTTGTCCTTTGACACATCCACGGTATATGTGGCACCGGCTTTCTTCGCCAGATCCAGGCGGAAGGGGTTAACATCAGTAACCACCACATGGCGTGCGCCGGCATGGCGTGCGATGGATGCGGCCATGCACCCGATGGGGCCGGCCCCTGTGATCAATACGTCTTCGCCCAGTACATCAAAGGAAAGGGCCGTATGGGTAGCATTGCCCAAGGGGTCAAAGCAGGCCAGGATATCCAGGGGAATGTCAGGATCACAATACCATACGTTTGTAACGGGAATAGCCAGGTATTCGGCAAAGGCCCCCGGACGATTCACCCCCACCCCCTTGGTGTTCTTGCACAAATGACGGCGGCCGGCCAGGCAGTTCCGGCAGTGGCCGCAGACGAGATGCCCTTCCCCGGAGACCAGGTCGCCGGGCTTGAAATCGGTCACATGGGACCCCACAGCAGCCACAGTCCCCACGAACTCATGGCCCACATGCATGGGGACAGGAATGGTCTGCTGTGACCAGGCATCCCAGTTGTAAATATGGACGTCAGTACCGCAGATGGCCGTCTTTAAGATCTTAATCAACACCTCATTATGGGCGATCTCAGGCACCGGAACATCCTGAAGAACCAGTCCGGGTTTGGGTTCGGCCTTGACCAAGGCCTTCATTGTTTTCATTGTTATCTCCTTTATATGTCCTTATCCGAGAACCCCTTATCCTAAAAAGAACTCGGGAAGGAACAACGCAATCTGCGGGAATACGGTGGTAAGTATAAGTGTAGGTATCCAGGCAAAGATAATATAGATCATCGTCGGCTTGAGCATCTCCGGTACAGGGGTTTTACCAACCCTTGCTCCAAGATACAAAAGGGGTGCCGTGGGCGGTGTAATGGTCCCCATACCAAGGTTCACCCCCTGGATGGCGGCAAAATGGATGGGAGAAATCCCTAACTCCTGAACCACAGGGATAAGAATGGGGGTGGAGATCAGGATACCCGAGGCATCATCCATGAGCATGCCGATGATGATCATGAGCAGGTTGACCATGAACAGCACCACCCACTTGTTTTCCGAGACACTGTAAAGGAAATCCAGAGTGATTTGGGAAAAATCTTCAAATACAAACAGACGGCTCATGATCATTACGACAAAAAGCATGACCATGAAAACGCCCGAGGTCACGGCAGAATCCACTGAGGCATCTTTAAAAGCCCCGGTGTCCAGCCCATTGTAAACATAACGTCCCAGGATGACAGCGACCAGAACAGACAGCCCGGCAGCCTCTGTCGGTGTGACAAACCCGCCATAAATGCC
Organism: Desulfobacterales bacterium; assembly: GCA_022361535.1. The sequence goes on along the minus strand of JAKSAU010001134.1, from coordinate 15,023 downwards.
GCCCAAAACGATGATAGGCATCGTCATGGCCGGACTTGCGGTTTTTACACGAGTGGTGACGAATTCTGCAGTTAATGGTTTTTCCAGTTCCGGATCACGGGCCAGGTCTTTATTCCGAAGCATCACCAGACTGACAATGACCAGCAGTGTCATAAGAATAAATCCCGGAATCACAGTAGCCAGGAAACAGGCAAGTACCGACTGCTGGGCGATCCAGGCAAAAAGAATGAGGTCAGCCGAAGGGGGAATCAAAAGCCCCAAAGGCGAGGCATTGATCACCAGGGCATTGGCAATGGCCCTGGGGTATCTGTCTTTGTACATCTTGGGCAGAAGGATGGAGCCCATGCAGGACAGGGTGGCAGCGGCCGAGCCCGAGATGGAGCCAAAAGCGGCAGATGCCACCACAGCAACAATGGCCATAGCCCCTCTGACCTTTTTAAATACCATTTCGGCCATGCCGATAAGGGGTTCGGCAATATTTCCTTTCTGGATCAAGGCGCCGGAATAGATAAACAGCGGAACGGCCACCAGGACCATATTGTTCATTCGGTTGTACCCCGCCGGCAGCAGGGTGGCCATGTTGTAATCCCCTGCAAGGGCAATGAACAGCGTTGCTGCACCAAAGGTAAATACGATGGGGACGCCGATCATCAACAACACAACAAGAATGCCTACAGTTCCCAGAACAATCATGAAGCGCCTCCTTTTTTACCAAAAATAATTTTTATAAGTTGTACATAGTGGGCCGTGGTGTAAATCGACATCATGATAAAGGAAAGGCAGACAATGGATTCGGGGATGAGGAATGGGATCCGCCATACCGGGGTCACAGGCCAGGCATTCCAGCACCACTGGATCATGAGAAACCCCCAATAAATGAAAATATAACTCATGACAAGCTCAATGGTTTTCTGGATAAAAAGCAGTTTGCCCAATCCCCCTCTCTTTGCCATAAAATTTTCCATAAAGTCAGCGGAAATATGGGAGCGTTCAAAGCTACCCTGAGCTGCGCCGACAAAGTAAAGCACACAGGCGGCAATAAGGACATATTCTTCAAGTCCGAAGAAATCCAGTTTGAAAAAATACCGCATGGCCGATGCAATGCATATGGCTGTGGTAATGAGAACCGATGAGGTAACAAGGAAGAATCTGTGGACTTTTTCGAATTTCTGCCAGAAGGGGATGTGGTCCAGGGTCGTATTATACCTGTCCAGGACCGACTGTATTCCGTTTTCTGTATTGTCTTCCGGGGGCGCAATAGTGTCCTGGCACCGAACCGGTTCCGCCTCTACCAAGGTGTTTATTGATTGCTGCATCTTACTGCCTCCCATAGGATCCGGGTGTCCCGACCCGGTGGACGACCAGGCCGGGATACCGCATCAATTATTGGATATCCTTGTCAAGACGGTCCATGATATCCTTGCCCAGGGTTTCAGTCAGCTGGGGCCAGACCTTGTTGTGAACCTTTTTGGCAATGGCTCGGGTTTCTTCTTCTGTCAGGTCCAGGATTTTAATGCCTTTGTCAGCCATTTTCTGGATATAGCCGGCATCATCTTTTCTTGCATTCTCACGGCTTTTTGCAGCAGCTGTTGTGAAGGCATCCTGAAACACTTTCTGTTCTTCCGCACTCAGAGATTTCCACTTGTCCATGCTCATAATGTAAGCGGTGGAATCTACTGTGGTGTTGTAAGGAATATAGTAATTGAGAAGGTCTTTAAAAGCGATGTAATTCCAGGACGGGGTACCGGCGATCCAGCCGTCGCAAACCCCGGACTGCATGGCAGGGTAGAGGTCACCCCAGTTAATGGTGACGGTCTTATAATTCAGTGCTTCAGCAACGGTTTTCCAGGTCTCAATCGGCGGAACCCGGATCATCCTATCCTTGGCCAGGTCGATATCTTTATAGTTCTTGGGTTCTTTTACCATACCCACACCGGCAAACCCCTGGACGTCAAGACCCAGCAGCTTTATGTTGTGCTTAGCCAGCAACTCTTCATAGAGGGAATAAAAATTGGAACCTTTGGCATAAACCCGATCAATATCGTCATAGGTGGAGGCCAGACAAGGCATATATACGATTCCCAAGGCTTTGTCCAACTGAGGTGTAATGGAGATGTCCGCCAGTTCAATGGCGCCCTGTGCCACTTCATTGAGTACCAGGGTGTAGTCCCCCAACTGGCTGGCCGGATATACTTTAAGCCTATACTTATCGTCGGTCTTACCGTTGATTTCCTTTGCAGCGGCCTTCAGGATTTTGGTGGAGGCATGGTCCACCGGAGCTATACCGGCAATCCGCCAACGTTTCTTGGCCATGACATTTCCGGCTGTTAAAGCGACTGCCAGTGTGGCTACCATTAAAATAACAAGTCTTTTTTTCATTTCTCCCTCCCTTTTAGGTTGTTATAAATATTAAAGGTGGCTCTATGCCCGAATCATGGAAAGATCCACCCCTTTATCTGCCATAAATCGATTCATCCCGTTGAGGATATCCGCATCAATTTCCGGCTGGACATACCCGGCCAGCAGCTGATTTCGCGTCTTTTGAATGTTATCCAGCAATTTTTCATCCGGTGTCATCCCCTTCACGCTGCCCCTCAGGGCCGCGGCCGGGGTCCAGGCGTGGGTCCGGCATTTGGTCAGGGTATCCATAGACATGATGAACAGGCCCCCGGGGCCGACCTCCTGGATAAGATCCAGGTTCAGTGTCGCATCGCTGATCTCCATATCATCCAGGTAAAACCGGTTCATACGGATAATCTCCAGATCCATGATGAATTTCTCAAAACTGATACCGGCAAAGGAGTCCAGAATACCGGCTCCGTGGACAATGACACTGACATTATTTTCCATGGCCGTAAACATGGAGAGCATGCTCTCGTACCCGGCTTGGGCGGACAGGGATTTAGCGTCGTTGGTGGTACCTCCGCACCGGCTGGGCATGCCCCATCGTCTTGCAAGGGCTGCCGTATATTTAGCCTGGAGCGCATAGGCTGGTGAACCAATGGAGATATTGCCGGATATCATGTCCGCCCCATAACACTGAAGACCGAAGATAACAGGGTTTCCCGGGTTTATTGCCTGGACAACCATGATTACGGCCAGACACTCGGCCGCAGCCATGGCCACATTGGAAGCCAGATCTATTGGTCCGGTTGTTCCGGCGGCCACCCCTGACGAAGCCATGACGGGCTGGCTGTATCGAACGGCTGCCTCAATAGAATCCAGGGTCATTTCATCAATCTGCAGGGGACTGATAGGACTGACCATGGTGATTAACCTGGGGTGGGCGGCTAATTTTTCTTCACCGCCTGCCCGGATGGCCGTAAGTACCATAAGGTCATTCACCTGGGACAGGGACCCGGGCATTCCCATGAGGCATTTATCCGAATAAACCAGAGAGGCATAGTGCATGGCAAGGTGTTGGTGGGCCACCGGCACATCCGATGGTTGAGCAAGAATTCCACCGTTGAATTGAAGTTCGGGACTGGCTTGTGTCAATTTCACCAATTCCAGGTGATCTTTAAAACATGCATCCCGGACATTTCCTGCTGCATCCATGACAGAGGAGCACCCATAGCCCGGGGCGATCTTGGACAGCCCTGTGCCAATTTCAAGATCATGGTCCGGATTCACCGCCTTTAAAGAAAATGAGACCGGGGCCTTGGCAAGGGTTTCATTGACCTCATCTCGGTCAAAGTAAATCCGGTCATCGCAGACCTTGAATCCCAACGCTTTAAGCCGATCCAGGTAGGTGGTGCTAAGGATTTTTATTCCAACCTGCTCCATAATATCCAGGGTTAGTTTTTCGAGCTTCACCAGTTTTTCTTCCGGTATTTGGGCTTCTGGGATCTGCGTATTCATGGTGTTTCCTTATATCTTTCTATAATTAAAGAAAAAGTTAACCAATGACCGAGTAAGTGGAATCGGGGTTCAGTTCCCGGTTTCGGGAAAAGGCCCCCATGTCCAAGGTGACGCCGGTGGTGGGCAGTTTAAACTGCAGGGGATAATTATCGTGATCAAGCCCTTCTTTTTCGCACTGTTCTATCAGTTCGCTCATCATCATACCGGCTACAGGTGCATTCTTGTATTGGTTTCCAGAAGAACCGCAGGCCATGTAAAATCCGCCCAAATCACTCTTATCGTATATGGGAAGCCAGTCAGAGGAAACATCGTAGAGCTCGGCAAACCCCTTGTGCATATTGGGAATCCCCAGGTCAGGCAACCGCCGTGCCGCTCTGTAAATCTGTGCCGTCCACTGCTCATCTGTAGTGTTCCGGTTAAAATCATCCGGGTCGTCTACCCACTGGTGGGTGTCGCAGGTGGGATCTTCACTGCCCACCAGGATATTGTTTCCTACTTCCGGACGCATATAGATTCCATTATCGCCGTCGGAAATCTGGACACCATCCGCTTCGAAATCGAATCCTGCAGGCGAGGGCACATAAGCGACTTCATGGCGTTCTGCACGGGTCTTAATATTATTTTTTTCCTCGACGCCGGCAATATTATTGATAATGCTTGAATGGGGACCTGCAACATTAACGACGATGCTTGTTTCGATCACAGTGCCGTCCTTAAGTTGTACACCGGTAACCTGGTTGTTTTCCTGGAGGATCTCGACCACCTCGGCATTGAATAAAAACTCTGAACCCTTAGCCTGAGCAGCCACTTGGACATTGTGGGTGGACAGCTTGGGATCAGACATATATCCGGCTGAAGGACAGTAAAGCGCGCCTTCAAGGACTGCATCTTTTCCATCAAAGAAAGCCTCATCTTCTTCAGGACGGGAGGGGGGCCAAAATTCGGTTTTGCTTAAGATTGGAAGACGCTCTGCCATGGTATCTGCGTCCCAATTTTCATAGGGCACGCCAACAGTATCCCAGTGCTCAAGGATTTTTTTCCAGTTGCGATCCTGGGATTTTACCATGACGGATCCGCATTGGTGGTATTTAGCCATACCCCAGTCATCTTTGACTTCGCAGTAATCTTCCCAGTTCTTCCAGATGTCGAATCCCTCCCAGGCAAAGGCCACACCTTCAAGGGTTGAATAATGGGCCCGGACAATGGCACATGATCCGGCCGTGGAACCGGCACCGGAATCCCCGTTTTTGTCAACACTCAGTGTCTTGTAGCCCTTTTTAGTCAATTCAAAGGCGATACAGTTACCGATGATGCCGCAGCCGATGATGACGGCGTCTGCTTTTTTGTTCATGTTGCTACCTCTTTTTAAATATGGTGATGATATTTTGTTTAAATTAAGCCTGTTACTTATTTTTAATCCCGGACGCACCTATCGGGTTAAGATTAAACCATTCGCTTTTCTGGATTAAAAAAGTCTGGTGAAACCGGAGATATTTCTGAAAGTGCCGGTGGCCAGGCGTATCCCCGGAAGTATATCGTTAACCGCCTTCAGTCATGGCAAGCAATTCCTTGGCCCCGGCATCCCTGATTTCCCTGATCCGCGCGAGAACAGCATCATCTATGGCAGGTACTTCGTGGTTATCAAGGATATCGGCCAGCTTTTCCTGAATTCTTTCAGCCATATCTTTGGAGCCCTTGGCTTCCCAGGATTCATAAGGCTCACGTGCCAGTAGTTTTGAGTTCCATACCGCCGTCCGGCAGTGTTTTAGTGTGTGTTCGTGGGCAAGGTAGTGGCCTCCGGGACCGATATCTTCAATTACCTGGCGGGCAATGGTTCCCTGATCTACACGCATACCTTCCATAAATTTTCTGGCCATGCCCACAGCTTCGTTGCCCAGGACCAGCTGGGCTGGCGAACAGACCATAGCCTGATCCAAGTAACCCACATCATGGATAAGATTAAGCCCTGCAAGGGCCTGTGTAATAATGGAAAATCCACTTTCAAGACCGGCCTGGGCATCCACGAGCTTGGAATCGGAACATCCGGCATAGCCCCAGGTGGGCAAGTCAAATGATTGTGCCACCTCCGCCTGGGCGGATATCCCAAGACTCATTTCAGGATACCCCACGCCGAATACACCTGAGGCCATATTCATGATCTGAACATTTCCGGAGAGACAGACAGGACATCCGGGCTGGCGAAGCTGTGCCAGTACCAGGCACATCAGGGACTCAGCAGTAATCATTGTAATCAGGCCGGCCATGGTAGCAGGCGCGGTGGCTCCCAACTGGGGTGCGGGCCCTGGAACCTGGGGAATAAAATTATCCGCTGCCGCAAAAATCCGGTCTATGGTTTCATCGGGCTGGACAAGGGGGGTAATGGGTTCGGGATAAAGAGCGAGAAAGGGTTTTTGCCTCAGTTTGTCTTTTCCCCCAGCGACTTCGGCAGCCATATCAAAGACCAGCTGGGTTCCCCGTCCGGAATAACCCAAAAAAACAATGGGTTTGATGGTATTGGTGACCACAGCCTCAAAATCGTAGAGATCGGAAACAATTGAAGGCACGTCCTGGGAAGACCCCATGGGCATAACCCAATCGATATTTTCGCAGGCGTCGGCCACCCGGGCGCCGATGCCGATGTCTTCTACCCGGGTGGGATGAATTTCCCCGGTTCTGGCATCTTTAAACCTCGGGCTACCCGTGGAAGTGCCGTAATAGCTTTTTCTCCCCTCAATCTCAAGAGCCCGGTTGCCCAGCCGGTCATAAAGAGTGAAGCCGTTAGGTGCCGTTGTCAGGCATTGCTTGACGATAAATTCCGGGACCCTGACCAGTTCTCCTTCAACAACAGCTCCAGCTTTTTTAAGCATTTCACGAGCTTCTTTATGCAAGACTTTAAAGCCGACACTGAACATAATATCAAAGGCCGCACGTTTGATTTCGAAAATCTGATCTTCGGTGAGAATTCGCAGGTAGGGTTGGCGGGCCTGTGTTGATCCTGAGTTTATCATCGTTGCCTCCTTTTATAAGGGTGGGATATTCATGGGCATTTTAAAAACCATAAAGTGCTTTTATGGCATAATTGAAAAACTTTTATTTATTGTCAAGTATTTTATTTAATTTTTTGGATTTAATCCAATATTTAGATGCTAATTTTGAATTAAACTTAAATCATGCTTTTTTTATAAATTAGTCAAATATCCTTTGTTCAGGGTGTGTTTCGCAAAATATTTTTTAAACGCGTCTTTTTAAAGAATGGTTATTCCGCAAGAAATAATATTAAAAATTAAAGAACGCAAAAAATGGCAGCCATATATTCTATTAAGTCTTGAGTTTCTCCGTTTTGTTTATTATGGTTTTATTCATGCCTCAAAAAAGCACCAATGAAGCAAATTTAGTAAAACCCAAAGGATAGAGATACGATGGCAAAAAAAAATGGCATGATTGACGATCTGGAAAAAAATATCATCCTTGCCCTCCAGGACGATGCAAGAAAATCTTTTAAAAGCATCGCCAAAGATATTGGTGTTTCAGAAGGGACAATCAGCAACAGGGTAAATCGGCTTATGGAAAAAGGAATTTTAAAACTAGAAGCCAGGGTTGACCCATTTAAACTTCAAAATAAAGTAACAGCTTTGGTCGGGCTTAACCTTCATCAGAGATTCCATCCAGAGGTGTTGAAAAAACTTCAGGTGCTGCCCAATGTAAATTCTGTATGGGTCACTACAGGAAAATTCGACTTATTTATGGAAATCATGGCAGATTCCATAAATGATCTAAATGATTTTTTATTTAAAAGTGACTTCAAAAAAATTGAAGAAATCACTTTTACGGAAACACATATAATGCTCCATTCAGAGACAAAATATTTTAAGCTTGAATAAAGGCGAATCAATCTGCTTTGAATGAAACATATAGAATCCTTATTATAGACGGTTTCAAATCGTAACTTAGCTTATAGTCGGTCGATATACTTGAGCGAATTGAGTAATGCAATTGCGTTCAATCATGTTATTAAAGCTCCGTTTTTATGAAGTGAACCTGCACCCGACCTATTTTAGTTGAACTTTTTTTAAAAGCGGTCAATGATAGACATCGTGTTAATCTCTTATTTACTCATATATAAAAGATTCGATATATGATTTATACAAACAATCTATATAGTAACACCCGTCCTGAAGAATACTTAATCATTATTCAGGATTATTTTTTCCTTTTTTTATTAATGATCCAATTTTGGTTTCCGGATCATGAAACCGTTTAAAATAATGGGTCAGTGTCGTAACACTAAATATCGTATTGGCAAACGGAATTCTGATAAGCATCCAAAATAGCCAATAGGATAAAAGTAGGACGGGGACATAGTAAAGCGCTTCAATCAGACTCACTAACCAGTAGTTTTGGACCCCTAAGAAATTCCCGACAACATGGGTGAAACTTTTGGCTAAACTGGCCAGCACAGGGACTGACAGGATAAAGGTAAAAAGTAAGATCCAGGAATGTCCAGCCTCAACAGCCTTTTCCTTGCAATACCCCAAGCATCTCATACAGTTTTCACAATGGTAGGTCCAAAAAGGGCGCTTCTGGCCAAGAAATTTTTTCATTTCAATGGCATTGTTTGGGCATATTTTTGCACACATCCCGCAGGACGTACATTTGTTGCTGGCAAACATCATTTTTGCCATGCTTGTTTTCGCATAAATCAAATAGAGTATTGGAAATAGCGGAATTAACCAGAATAAGAGGCTTGTCCAAATGGCTTCATAAAGATTGTTCAAGGTAAATAACACCCTTTTACCCTCTACCACACGAGCCATAAAAGCTGTGACTTTATTTTTGGATTTATTACAGATACCGGTTATGGCATCATGCGTAAGACTTGGATGAAAATTGTTAAAATTTGATGCCATATCCAAACTAAAAAATCCTATGATATCATACCCTTTGAACAATAGAATCAATGCCGCAAAGAAGTTTGCAAAACCTGCAGCACCAGGTATTTTTACTGGTCCAAACCATAGCGCCCCCCGGGTGGCAATACTTAGGATCTTTGCATTTTTTTGCCGTGGCATTTTGAATAAAAACTTAATCATGGACCACGGCGGCATAAATCCATGGGTAGGGAACATAACAACAGCCAATTGGCGTTCAAAACTTTCAAATTCCTCTTTCAGTTCGACATGCTCAATGAATTTAACAGCCGTTTTTATCTCACTTGTTTTTAAATAGTCCTCTATCCAACACGCCACCCGAAAAGTATTGCCGGTACCGCTTAAAACATAGAGTCTTGAAGTGTCGAATGGTTTCATTTCATATCCACATAATTTTCCAGTGAAGTTCAAATTAAGAAGTTTTTATTTCTTTTCCTCGAACTAAAGTGATACTTAGCAGAGGTTAACACATGCTACAGTATCCATAAAAATAAAAGTTAACAAATCAAATAAATCCCCCAATACCATCAGAAGTCATTTTCTTGTGGCTCAAAAACAAGTTGCATACATCGACAGGTAAAAGCAATAATCATACAAAAACAAAGCAAATCATCCCCCCTAAAGAATGGTGTAAATGCAGACTATAGTTGAAATTCAACTTGAATTAAGACGGCTTCATTTTGAGTTTCATTTCTGAGCATAAATATCACCCCAGACTCCCCTTGTGCTTGAACACTAAGCGCATCGCGATTCAGCGCGGTTAAGTTGATAACTGTTGATGCTTGCTTTAAAATATAGGGCAGTCAACTTTCAAAGCATACCAGATCAATAAATCATTAAAATCTTTACCATTCAGTTATTCATAATGACCCATTTAGATAAAACAAATGGACAAATTAATGGGATTTGCTCATTAAGAAAGCAAAAAAAAAGAAAAAATTTATAATGGTTAAGGGGGAATATGTTTTCAGAACTAAGAATGAAAATCCAAGAGCAGATCGATTTTTGGGAACCAATATTGATGAATCTTCCAACTGCGGTTCTTTGTGAACGAAGAAACAGTCAGAACAGAACAATCAAAGAAATTTTAGGGCATTTAATCGATTCAGCTGTTAACAATCATCATAGAATTGTTAGGCTTCAATACAAATCCAATCTTACATTTCCGGATTACCGCCAGGATAATGATCGATGGATCAAAATCCAAAACTATCAAGAAGAAGATTGGGAGCTAATGGTCTCACTTTGGGCATTGTATAATCTCCATATGGCTCATATTATAAAAAACACGAATCCAGAATGCTTATCTCATACGTGGCATGATTTTGAAAATACGAAGGAAACCCTCAATAGTATTATCGAAGGCTATCTTTGGCATTTGAATCTGCATCTAAAAGAGATTGAAGAATTGAGCAGTCAATTATAATTTTAACCCTATGATATGTCTATTTATGGCTCCTAAGTCTTTATTGAAGAGACATTGACTATTTCCGTTACCGGGAGCAAATATAGTTTAGCAGTTTAAACTAAGCTTCTTCACGTGAAGACTGCGTGCAGGCCTGGAGGCATGGCTCCACGTCTCAAATGGAATACCACCCCAAACTTTCCCGGTTAGCATATCGGTCATTACCACACAATATTTCTGTTGATAAAAACCGCGTTGAAATGGGACTGAGCGACAGGTAATACCATGAGTTTTTTTCGGTAATCATAATTGTTACAAATTGGGATATGGCCAAAACAAAGTTAGATAATGGACCGATAATGGACTTGATTCTTACATTTACAAACTTGGTTTAAAGTATTAAAAGAGTGTCAGTATGGGATAGTTTTAGACAGGCCTAAAAAGCCCTTGGATGAAATCACAAAGGACTTTATTGAAATTGCTTATCGATAATCAAGACAAGGTTAAATCTTTTTTATACCCTTTATCTAAATTCCACACGCTTTTCAAAGGGTGTTTTTTCGGACACTGTTAAATTTTTTGAAAAAGATTCAATGAAAAAAAATTATGGCTTTTTTATAATCGGGTTTTGTTCTCTTTTATTGTACGGTTTTCTTGTATATCTCGATGCTTTTGAAGCCATGAGCGACTTTTTTGAAAAATATGAGAAATATGAGCTTGATGAACTGTTTTTAATTCTTCCTGTATATGCTTTAGGTCTAAGTGCTGTGACTTTGATAAAGCAAATCCAATTAAAAAGAGCAAATACGATACTTCGCAAGGAGATATCTAGTCGAAAGTCGCTTGAAATTAAGCTTAGGGATAGTGAGTATTTGCTGTCAAATCATCTCAAGAACACACCGATTGCAGCTGTGCAATGGGATTTAGAATTTAAAATCAAAGAATGGAATCCCGCTGCCGAAAAACTCTTTGGATATAAAAGAAAAGAAGTTCTTGGAAAAAACATTATGAAACTCCTTGTCCAAGAAAACTCAGAAAAGATAGGAAGAAAAATCGTTCATGATTTAACAAATAGTGATGTAGGATTAAAAACCATCTTTATAAGTAATACAAAAACAGGGAAACCTGTATTGTGCCATTGGTCCAACACTTTATTAAGAAACAGGTTTGATGCCATGGTGGGTGTAGCTTCATTGATTATTAAGACCACTAGAAAAACTAAACGCATTAGAGATTAAGTTTAAAAAAGCTCTAAAAAGAACCCCGTTTGATTACGTTATATCCGGTTTCTGTTTTGCTCTGAATAAACCTACCATTCGCAGCAAATCAAAAAAAAGCGTCTTGCTGTATAAGGCTCAGGATTAACGAAGAGTGATTCATGAGGCTTCGCTACAAGAAGAGCCATAAGCAAAACAATTATAGCAGCGATGGTGCTTCATACTAATCTGTTCAGACAGGCTTTCGTTTAAACGGCTTCCCAAAGAATATTCATCATCATCGTCAACCAGGGTACAGGCATAGACCTGCATCTTACCATTCTTCTTTACTACCATTTTAGAAAAAGCACACATAAACTCTTTACGACTTTCTTCATTTTGGTATGTCATCATGCAAGATGTTGTCACCTGGGGCACTTCAGGATTAGTTCCCGGTCTTGCAAAATCCGGAAACACGACAATGTTTAAATCTTCAGGCAACCCATTTTCTTTGAAAAGTGCGGCGTAAATCTCGTCAATGGCAGCTCTATCCTCATTTTTTGCCATGTGTCTGGCCACTGATACAGGAAACCCCATATCATATAACTTTTTAAGCCCATACATTGCCTTGTCAAAGGTGCCGGCACCTCGCCCTGCATCATGTTCTTTAGCAGTGGGTTTATCAATACTGACTCTAAAGCTTACCGGATTTGGCAGATTTCTCAATTCGGCGACTTCATCCAGCCGTTTTTGGAGCGGTTCAGTGCCATTGGTCAAAACCAGGCAGGGACGGTATTGCGCAGCAAAAGCCAAAATTTTAATCAGGTCTTTTGCCAAAAAAGGCTCACCACCGGTAAAAGAAAACTGCTGTACCCCGAGTAAAAGCGCCTCATCAATAAATGGTTTCAGGTCATCATACTCTACCATTTGCAATCGTTGATCTCCCGGACGAGACCCTTCAAGGCAAAAGGGGCACTGAAGGTTGCAAATGGTGCCGGTATGAAACCATAATTCGCGCAGTGTGAAAGGTGTAATGAATCCTCGGTGGTCGCCCTGTGGTGTGAAAAACCAGTCTTTGGTATGAATCTGTCGCATAGAGTTTTCTCAGGCCTATCTTGTTTTAGTTATAGCAGTTTCAGATTTCTTACATCGATCTTTAATATTAGACATTAAAAAAATGATTTGATCAAAATCATTTTTATTCCATCATAGCTGTCAGCTTTGCCTTTGGTTAAAGTTTTAGACATTTTATCAAGTATTTGTCCTTATTTGCTTTTTCATTATTAAATCATTTTGCAATTCATCACCCATTTTAAAAGAATGATATCCGGCTTCATTGAACCCCATTTTCCTATAAAATGAGATCGCATTTACGTTTTTTTCCCATACACCCAACCAGACATAGGACTTATTCATCTTTTCAGCTAATTGAATTGCATGATTCATAAGCCTGCTGCCAAGTCCTTTTCCTGCAAATGAACTCTTTATATATATTCGTTCCAACTCAATTGATTTAGGGTCATTGATATCTGTTTGTGACGGGGATTCATTTATTTTTAAATACCCGGCTAACTCATCGTTCTGAAATAAAAAGAAAAAATTGCAATTCGTATCACTTAACTCGTTTTGCAACTTATTTTTGTTGAATGCCTTTTCAAGATACTTGCTCATTGTTTCTTGGCTGTTCAGTGGTCCAAATGTTTCATTAAAAGTCGAGTAGCTTAAGTCCTGTAATGCATCCAAATCGTTTTTTGAACAAGGCCGTATTGTAACTTCCATTAAATATCTCTTGCTTCACCGATTCTCATAATACATGCCTGGTCATTGTCCCAAGCGCACAAACATAGTTAATTTCACAAACTGTCTGCGTGTCCATTTGCTCCCTTGATTAAAAATCATAGGGGCTGTTTACAATCCTCGCATGTATTCAGGGCGTCTGACTGCCGGATCTTTAATACCTGCTTCAACCCGTTGTAAAAAATCTTGTTTATCTCTTCCCAACTCACCTTTCAGGCTCAGGTAATTGGATGCGTGATTGGTGTTAAACACACAGTCCTTCAGATCATCATCAGTGTGTGAAATCAGGGTGTGTAGTTCTTCCAAAATCTGTGTTGAGGTGCATGGCTGGAATTTATTTTCCTGGCTCCAGGCGAGTATCTCCGAACCCGGGGTCATTTCCAAAGTCAGCGGAGAAATATACCATTTTCTTGGTGTGGGCGGGGCCATTCGGTTGATCAGTTTTGCAGATTCGACTGCGTGCCTGCGGCTTTTTTCAGGATCATTGCCGGCAAGACCCAACAGGAAGATTCCGGACCAGTCAATTCCGGCTCTATGGCATTTCTGGGCAGCCTCGGCATAATCGTCCTGGGTTGCGCCTTTATTGCAGTCTTTGAGGACCTGGTCATCCCCGCTTTCAATACCTACATACACCATAGTGAATCCGGCATCGCCAAGTTGTTTTAAATCCTCGTCCGATTTTCTTACGATATCTTTGACATGGGCGTAGGCACTGACTTTTCTTAAATTGGGATGCTGCTCATAGCAGTATTTTGTCAGTTCAATCAGGACATCGGATTTTACGACAAAAGCATTGCCGTCTTCAAAAAATATCTTTTCAACCCGGTTGCCGAACATTTGCCGTGCCTTTTTGATGTCTGCCTTAATATCTTCGATATTCTTGCGCATGGAGAATTTTTTCGTCCGGTACATGGAGCAAAACGTACATCTGTGGGTGCATCCGTTTGTCACTTTGATCAACAATGAATTCCACTCCGAAGGTGGTCTAAATACAGGAGCCTCTAAATTGCCAACATCCATGTTCATTGGTTTAGTTATCCTCTTTTTCCATATTTAAATTTCAGTCCCGATTGCTACCTGGTACGTAAAATAAATATCTGCACCGTACCCGGAGTGTCAATGCAATTGTTTGAACATCCCCATGATAGGCGCTTGCAATATGAATGACAACATGATGCTCGGGAACCTGACCTGATACTATTATCCGGTAATTTTTTTTAACTGATACCGAAAGGTATGGTGCTTGAGGTTGAGCAGCTTGGCAGCACGAGTTTCATTCCCCTTTGCCATTTCCATGGCCTTTTTGAAATAAAACCGGTCCAGGGACAGGCGAACCTCGGCAAGGTCAATGCCTGTGGGTGGTAAAGCAGGAAACCGTTTGTCATCCATATCTTCCATGACACGGCCCCTGTCTATATGTTCAAGACCCAGGTCCTCAGGGGTCAGTTCGGTGCCCCGGGCAGTCAGCACAGCACGTTCCATCATGTTTTTCAACTCCCGGACATTGCCGCTCCAGATATAGAGTTTGAGCAGGTCTACCGCTTGATCGCTGATGCCGGTAAGGGTTTTGCCGAATTTTTCATTGAAGACCTGTAAAAAATACCTTGCCAACAGGACTGTATCCTCCTGGCGTTCGTTCAGGGAGGGCACATCTATTTTGACCACACCCAGCCTGAAATAGAGATCCTTTCTGAATTCATTGTTCAAGATCATATCGTCCAGGTCTTTGTTGGTAGCTGAAACGATCCGGGTTTTCACGGTCTGCTTTTCTGTTGACCCGACTTTATAGAATTCACCTGATTCCATAAACCTTAGCAGCTTGGCCTGGGCTGAGAG